>JBEBJW010000953.1:0-3560 GCA_040079715.1 Myxococcota bacterium
CCCCGCGGTCCCGGCCGCCGCCACCGCCCCCGCGAGCCCGATCCCGACGAGGCCGATCTCGGCCGGCGACGCGAGCGCGTCGCGCAGGACGGTGATCACGGCGCGGCCCGCTGGCGTTGGAGGGTGATCCGGCCGTCGTCGCGGGACCGGACCCGGAACCCGAACCCGCGGACGATGTTCAGCGTGTCCTGCCGGTTCGCGCCGAGCCAGCTCGTGAGCTTGTCGATCGTCGACGGGCCGGGGCCGCGGGCGATCTGGCGGACCTCGGCCCCTACCTTCTCGAGGGTGTCGACCCGGACCGCGAGCCCGCCGATCGTCCGGTACCCGATCGCCGCCAGCAGCTCCCGCCCGAACCCGGCCGGGCGGATCACCGGCCGACCGTCCGCCGGGGGCGCGACGATCGGGGTCCGGCCGTTCGCGAGGCAGTGCAGCGTCGCCCGGATCGTCATCGGCTCCTTCCGGAGCAGCGACTGGACGTACACGGTGTACGCGCCGATCCGCACGTCGAGCTTCGCGAGGTTCGGCCGGTCGTCGGCGCGGAGGGTCGCGATCAGCGCCTCGACCTCCTCGGTCCGGTCGACCGTCCCGAGCCCGACCCGAACGAGGTACACGAGCCCCTTGGCCGCCGGAGACAGCTTCGCCGCGGCCGGCCGGTCGAGCGGCGCGAACAGCCCGGCGACCCACCCGTCGCGCCACGCCTCGAGCCGGACCCGCACCCGCTCGCGATCCGCCGGGTCGAGCAGGTCCAGCCGCCCGACCACCACCTTCGGCGCGAGCGCGGTCGGACCCGCCGCCAGCCGCGCGACCACCGCGTCGTCCCACGCGACCGACCCGTCGGGCTCGATCGTGAACGCGTCGTCGTCGCTGGCGCACAGCGCGTCGATCCGCGGCGCGATCCCGGCGGCGAGGTGGCGGCGGACCGCGGCCTCGGCGGCCCGCGACGGCAGCCCGGCCGGGGCGAACGAGAAGCTCCGGAGCCGCCCCACGTCGACCCCGCCGACCGAGACCTGGCCCCCGTCCACGATCACCGGCGGCGCCGCGTCCGGCGAGACCGCCAGCATCACCCGCCGATCGACGAACCGGGCGGTCAGCCGCTCGTGGAGCGCGTCCGACAGTTGGTCCTCGATCGTCCGGGTCCACGCCTGGTAGTGCGACGGCCGCCCGGTCCAGTCCCGCTGCCACGCGACGTAGGTCCAGGTGCGGATCCACGCGATCCGCGACATCAGCGTCTCGATGTCGCCGTCGGTCCGATCGAGCCGCGCGACGTGCTTGTCGACGAACCCGTCCGGCAGCACCCCGCCCCCGAGCAGGTGGACCGCCATCTGTCCGAGCAGCTCGACGTGCGCGTCGGTGCGGGTCTTGTGGTAGTCCGGGACCTTGCACACCTCCCACAGCCGCGCCACGTCGTCGGGCCCGCGCACCCGGTCGCGGATCTCGTCCCGGGCGGACAGGGTCTCGAGCGCCTGCTGATCGTCCTCGGTGAACGTCGCGACGAGCCCGCGGAACGGCGGGGGCTCGCGGAGGCTGTCGAGCAGGGTCGCGGTCGAGCGCAGGTCGAGGGCCGAGTTCCGCCAGAACAGGTGCTGGAGCGGCGGAAACTCGTGGGCCTCGATCGCCGCGATCACGTCCTCCGGCAGCTCGGGCTCGTTCCCGGCGGTCCGGACGGTGCCGAACGTCCCGTCGGTCCGGTACCGCCCGGCCCGGCCGGCGATCTGCGCGAGCTCGGCCGGCTCGAGCGCGCGGTGGCCGCGCCCATCGTACTTCCGCACCGCGGCGAACGCGACGTGGTGGATGTCCATGTTCAGGCCCATCCCGATCGCGTCGGTCGCCACGAGGTGCTTGACCTCGCCCGACTGGTACATCGCGACCTGGGCGTTCCGGGTGCGCGGCGACAGCGCCCCGAGCACCACCGCCGTCCCGCCGTGGACCCCGCGGAGCCGCTCGGCCGCCTCGTACACTGCCTCGGCGCTGAACGCGACCACCGCCGATCGCGGCGGGACCGATCCGAGCTTCCGGCTGCCCGCCCACGACAGCTTCGACAGGCGCGGGGCGGTCTCGATCGTGATCCCGGGGATCAGCCGCTCGAGCAGCGGTGCGATCGTCGCGGCCCCGAGGAACAGCGTCTCCTCGACCCCCCGGGCGTTGAGGATCCGGTCGGTGAAGGTGTGGCCGCGGTTGCGGTCGCCGGCGAGCTGGACCTCGTCGACCGCGAGGAACGACACCCACCGGTCGACCGGCATCGCCTCGACCGTGCAGACCCAGTACTGCGGATCGACCGGGATCCGCTTCTCTTCGCCGGTGATCAGCGCGACCGACTCCGCGCCGCGCCGCTCGACCACGCGGTCGTACACCTCGCGGGCGAGCAGCCGCAGGGGCAGCCCGATCATCCCCGATCGGTGCGCGAGCATCCGCTCGATCGCCCGGTGGGTCTTTCCGGTGTTCGTCGGACCGAGGATCGCCCGCACCCGCGGCTCGATCCGGTCGCGCGACTCGGCCATGCCGGGACCGTAGCCCGGTTCGGGGTCGGATGGGGGCCGACCTGGGTCGAACGGCCGGAGACGGTTAGGACCGCGGGCTCATGGCGCTCGAGATCGTCCAGATCCTCGCCGCAGGCACGTTCGGACACGTCGCGGTCGTGATCGATACGGCGACCGGCGCGTTGTACGCAGCGAAGGTGCTCAAACAGGAGCACCTCGAGAACGTGAAGCTCGTCCGCCGGGTGCGCGACGAGGCGGTGCTGCTGTCGCGGCTCGATCACCCGAACATCGTGCGATCCGGCGGGATCCGCGAGATCGCCGGGCGCCCGGTGGTGCTGCTCGAGTGGGTCCGCGGCGCCCCGCTCGACGCGCTGCTGGTCCGCCACCCGGACGGCCTGCCGGTCGCCGAGGCGTGCGAGATCGTGCGGATCTCGGCCGCGGCGCTCGCGGCGGCGTACGACTCGCTCGATCCCGTGTCGCGGGTGCCGATGCGGGTGATCCACCGCGACTTCAAGCCATCGAACGTGCTCCTGTCGGTCGACGGGGTGGTGAAGGTCCTCGACTTCGGGATCGCGAAGGGCACGTTCGCCGGCAAGCTGTCCGAGACGATCACCATCGTGCTCGGGGCGCACGGGTACCTCGCCCCCGAGCGGCTCGACGGCGCCGACGACGCGCCGGCCGGCGACGTGTACGCGATCGGGTGCTCGCTGTTCGAGCTGCTCACCACGCGCCGGATGAAGCTGTCGCTCCACCCGCAGGACCACGTCGAGCGGATGCAGCGCGAGCTGATGCGGATGCGGCCGGCGGCGACGAACCCGCGGACCCTCCACGACCTGACCGCGCTGATCACCGCGATGTGCGCGTACGATCCCGCCGCGCGGCCGACCCACGGCGAGGTGATCGACGCCCTGTCGCGGATCCTCGTGACCGCAGGGCTGACGCCGGATCTCCCGCGCCTCGCGCGCAAGCACGTGATCCCGCACCTCGAGCACCAGTCGCTCGAGAACCCGCGGACCCACCCGGCGTATCCGGATCTGGCGTTCCTCCAGACCCCGACCGGAGAGACCCCGCCGACCGCCCCGC
>JBEBJW010000954.1:0-3558 GCA_040079715.1 Myxococcota bacterium
ACCTCGACGGGTGGGCCGACCTGTACGTCGCGCAGGAGGACGACCGGCCGGCGCTCGTGTACCGGAACCTGGCGGGGTCGCGGTTCGACGGCCGATCGCTCCCGGTCGCGCCTCCGCTCGACCCCGGGGCGGCCCACGACGTGCCGGCGGTGTTCGGCGACCTCGACCGGGACGGCCGGACCGACGTGGTGTGGGCCCGGACCGACGGGAGCCCGATCGGCGCCCTCCGCAACGCCACCGACACCGGCGGACGCCACTGGCTCGACGTCGCGGTCGCTGACACCCCGGGGACGGGTGAGCGCGGCGGGATCGGCGCGCGGGTGATCGTGTCGGCCGGCGGCGTGGTCCAGTTCCGCGACGTCACCGGCGGCGCGTCCCGGGCGTCGCAGAACCCGCTGTCGGTGAGGTTCGGCCTCGATCGCTGGGATGGAGCGGACTACGTGTTCGTCGTGTGGTCCGACGGCCGCACCGCGTCGTACGTCGGGGTGGAAGGAGACCGGACGTTGTTCGTCCCGTGACGGGGCGTCGTTCGCGCAGCGGCGCGGGTGGGTCACCAAACAAACCCGAGCCGGTGTCTCGAATTTCGCGCAGGATCGAGACGTCACAGGCGGGCCGCGTTCGGCCGCGCACACAGGAGGAGACGACATGACGCAGTGGATCAGGTGGACGGTGGTGCTCGCTGCCACCGGGTGCATCACGGTGGTCGAGAAGGACTCGCCGAAGGACACCGGGTCGGTGACCGACGTGGACGCCGACGCGGACGCGGACGCGGACGCCGACAGCGACACCGACACCGACGCCGACACCGACGTGCCTCCGGATCCGGACGACGACGGCGACGGGTTCCCGCTGTCCCAGGACTGCGACGACACGAACGGCGCGATCAACCCCGACGCGCTCGAGGTGTGCGACGCGTTCGACAACAACTGCGACGACCTGGTCGACGACGGCGGCGCGGTCACCGTCAGCGGCGTGAACTACGCGTCGATCGACGAGGCGATCGCGGCCCTCGGGACCGCCGCGGCCACCGAGGGGACCCTCGACGTGTGCGCGGGCACCTGGACCGTCACCCGGCTGCAGTTCGCCGGCACCCTCCAGACCGTCACCGTGCGCGGCGTGTCCGGTCGGGACGTCACCACCCTCAACGAGACCCTCGGAGACGCGATCGCCACCGTCGAGAACGGGGCGACCGTCACGTTCGACGGGGTCACCCTGAGCAACTCGCGCGCGGCGGCCCTCGAGCTCGAGAACGGCTCGCTCACGGTCAAGAACAGCCGGGTCACCGCGAACGGTCAGGGGATCCTGGTCAGCGCGGTCGATGGCACCCTGGCGGTCGATGGCACCAACATCGACGGAAACGACAACGGCGCCGGTGACGGCGGCGGGCTCGGCCTGTTCGGGACGTTCGCCGCGACGATCACGAACTCGAACATCAGTGGGAACAACGCCGCGAACGGCGGCGGCTTCCTCGCCGAGCAGCTGTTCGGGATCGGGTCGACGGTGTCGCTCGTCACCACGACGATCGACGGGAACACCGCGGTCGACGGCGGCGGCCTGGTGCTGCGGAACGTGGCGTTGACCGGTGACAGCGCGTCGACCGTGTCGAACAACGTCGCGTCCGAGGACGGCGGCGGGATCGCGCTGTTCCGGTCTCCGGTCACCGGGTTGCTCGTCACGACCAACACCGCCGGGAACGGCGGCGGCGTGGCGGCCCTGTACGACGTGAGCTTCGTCGGGGCGCCGCTCGCCAACGACCTCGACGCGGTGTTGGTCGACCAGAACAACGCCACGATCGGCGGCGGGCTGTACATCGAGAACCGCGAGCAGCTCCACCTGCTGGCGACCTCCGCGGTGACGTTGAACGTCGCGGCGGACGGCGCGGGCGGCGCGAACCTGATCGGCGCCACGTCCCAGCTCGTGTCCGACGGCGCGAACTTCGGCGTACCCGGGGTCAGCGACAACACTCCCGCCGACGTGGGCACGAGCCAGGGGGTCGTGGCGTTCGAGTCCGAGGCGTTCACCTGCACCGGCGGCGGCGGCTGCGCAGGCGGCACGACGAGCACCACCACGGGCGACACCGGCCCCTGACCGACCCGGACGCCTCAGCCTGCGGCGGGCGCGAACTGCTTCGCCAGCCGCAGGCCCTGCATCTGGTAGTGGCTGCCGGCCGCGCCGTACACGATGTCCGGCACGGCCTCGTTCCGCATCAGCTCGACCCGGAACAGCGGCTGGCCGTGCTCGAGCAGGAACGGCACGTCGTGGGTCCGGATCTCGAGCACCAGCCGGGCGCCGACGGTCTCCGACGCGCCCGCTGTCCCCACGGACGGGTGCCAGCCGAACCCGCTGTCGATGAACCCGGCGTAGTGGGTGCGGAGCTCGCCCTTCGTGGCGTCGAACGCGACGAGCTCGGCGCACAGCTCGGGCGGCAGGCACAGCGTCTCGCGGGTGGCGAAGATGTAGAACTGCTCGGGCTCGAGCACGTGGCCGTCGTACCGCGCCGCCGGCATCGGCACCCAGTACGGGTCGACCGGGAGGTCCCGCTGGTGCAGATCGATCGGCGGGGTGTGCCTCCGCGCGAGGTACCCCGACGGGCCCGACGTCGGCGCGAGGTCGACCGACAGCAGCACCGACGGCGGCCCGTCGTCCGACACCGGCGCGGGCGTGCCGTCCGACCACCGGCAGACCGGCGACCGCGCCTGCCAGTCCCGGAGCGCGTCGGCCCCGAGCGCCGGCCGCCCGCGCGACAGCCGGAGCTGCCCGAGGCAGTCGCCCCGCCGGACCGCGACGTGGAACGACTGCGGCGTGATCTCGAGGTACAACCGGCCGCGGTACCCCTCCGGCACCGTGTCGAACGCGTCCCCGGTCTCGGTCAGCAGCCGGACGAACACGTCGAGGCGCCCGGTCGAGCTCTTCGGGTTGCCACGACCGCGAATCCCAGGCGGCAGCTCGAGCACCTCCTCGACCTCCGCGAGGTACACCCCGCCGCGGTGGAGCACCAGCGGCTCGTCGCGGTCCAGCCGGTGGCTGGCGGTGGCGAGCCGGCCGAGCTTCCGGTCGACCCCGGTGGCTCCGGGGAGGAAGCTGCACCGGAGCTGCCAGACCCGCGCCCCGAGCCGCAGATCGAGCGACGACGGCTGGATCTGGCCGGGGCGGACGGGGAGCAGCGCCTGGATCCCGCCGGTCTCGACCAGCTGACGCAGCGACTGGGCGACCAGGATTCCGTCGGACATCGGCCCGACTAACGCCGCGTCAGTCGACCCGCAGCTCCATCGCGCACGACGGGCAGCGGAAGCTCCGCTTCGACCACGCGATCGACACCGGACCGCCGCAACCCGCGCACTGGATCTCGGGCCGATCGACGTCGCTCGGGTGGCCGCAGTCCTCGCACACCACCCGCCGGGCCCCCGCCACCACCCGCAGGATCCGGGCGCACCCGGCGCAGTGGCGCTCGGTCGTGTCGACCGTCGGCACCTCGAGGTACTCGCCGTCGAGGCCGAGCTCGGCGATCATCACGTCCTGGGCGGGTTTGTCGAGGTACGCCATCCACCCCTGGGCGAA
>JBEBJW010000955.1:0-3541 GCA_040079715.1 Myxococcota bacterium
CCGGCATCCCGGCCAGGCCCCCCTCGACCGCCGGGTAGCACAGGGCGTTGTAGCCGGCGCCGAACAGCTCGATCCACTCGCGCCCGAACGCGGTGGCGCTGATCTGTTCGTGGCCGTCCGAGGTCAGCGCGTCGTGGACGTCGATCACCCGGTCCGCGTCGAGGTCGAGCGCGAGCTCGTACCCGCCGGCGATCGGGTCGATGGTGTAGGTCCCCACCCCGTCGCCGTCGGCGTTCCGGATCAGCTTCGCCAACCGCCCGTCGTCGAGCTCGTACCAGGTCGCCGTGTAGTACCGGCCTTCGCTGTCGCGGATCCAGTTCCCGTCGGCGTCCTGGAACCGGAACCGCGCCAACGTGCCGGTCTCGGACGGATCGCGCAGGAGCAGCGCGCCCGTGGTCAGGTGGATGGTCGCGCTGGTGGGGTCGGTGTAATCCTCCAGGTCCACGACCTCGTATTCTTGTGCCAACGGGGGGAGCGAGAGCGGCTCGAACAACAGCAGGTCGCTCAGCACCGGGTCGACCGCGAACACCTCCGCCGCCAGCCCGGCCGCGATCTCGAACTCCCGGGCCAACGCCGGATCCGCTCCGTCCGCGGCCTCCGCCTGCCCCACCGACACCAAGCCCAGGGCGCACACCTGCGCCAACCGCGTCCACATCTCGGCCTCCAGCGGAGCGGCGACCGCTCGTCGCCGCTCGTCCTCCTGAACGCCGCGGACCTCGGGTCGTCTCACGCTGGATCGAAGATCCGAGTTCGACCGAGCCAGGTGCTGGCCCGCACGCGATCAGAGGGTCGGGTGGGGGCGCTGCGACCTCGGTTCAGTCGTCGGCGGCGTCGAGCGGGTCGGTGCCGTTCACCAGCACCTCGGTCCCGTCGTCGGTCCCCCCGTCGTCCGAGTCCGCGTCGAGCGGATCCGTCTCGTGGACCGCCTCCCGGGCGTCGACGAGACCGTCGCCGTCCGGGTCCGCGAAACACTCGGTCAGGTTGAGGTAGACGTCGACGGTCGAGCCGTCGAACTGGGCCACGACCACGTCCGTGTCGCCGTCCGCGTCGAGATCCGACAGGTCGAGCGAGAACGCGTATTCGAGGGCGGAGGCCACCGTCTGCCCGCTCCCGAACACCCCTCCGCCGAGGTTCTCGTACCACCGCACGTCGCTGTCGTACCACCCGTAGTAGTACTCGCCCATCCCCACGGCGACGACGTCGGGGTCGCCGTCGCCGTCCAGGTCCGCCGCGCCGACCCGGATCGCCCCGACCAGCGACGGGTCCAGGACCTGCTGCGACCCGAACGTCCCGCCGCCCAGGTTCTCGTACCAGGAGACCTCGTCGTCGAGCAGCGCCACCGCCATCACGTCGGGGTCGCCGTCGCCGTCGAGATCCGCGGCCGCGACCGTGAAGGGGAGGTCGCCCAGGGTGGAGATCACCTGGTAGGCCCCGAACACCCCGCCGCCGAGGTTCTCGGACCACCCGACCTCGTCGTCGTACTCGGACGCGCTCACGACATCGGTGTCCCCATCGCCGTCGAGGTCGGCCGTGGCGACGCCGAGCGGGCCGTCGGTCTCGGTGGTCACCACCACCGGGGCGCCGAACGACCCCGCCCCGAGGTTCGGTACCCAGGCGACCTGGTCGACGCAGGTCTGGGCCACCAGCAGGTCCGGAACGCCGTCTCCGTCGACGTCCGCCGAGGTCACGGCCCACGGACAATCGAGCACCGCGGCCACCTGCCGGGGGCCGAACCCGCCGCCGCCGAGGTTCTCGAACCACGCGATCTCGTTGGCGTACGGGGACGAGTTGACCACGTCGAGGTCGGCGTCACCGTCCACGTCCACCAGCGCCACGGCGTCCGGGTAGTTGGACGCCCCGAGCGAGACCGGCGCGAGGAACGTGCGGTCGCCGTCGTTCGCGTACCACATCAACTCGCTGTCGTTCCACGAGGCGGCCACGAGATCGGGGGCGCCGTCCCCGTCGAGGTCGCCTACCGCCGCGTCGACGGCCGCCACCGCGGCGTACCCCTCGCGCCGGCCGAAGAACGCGCTCGCGGGTACGCCGGTCGGGCAGGCGTCGCACCGGTCACCCGCGCCGTCCTGGTCGAGATCGGCGTTCGTCGGGTCGAAGGTCTCGACGCAGGTGTCCAGGTCGGCGCACCAGCCGTCGCCGTCGGTGTCTCCGCCCGCGTCGTCGCCGGCGCACCGGTCACAGGCGTCGCCGTGGCCGTCGCCGTCGGCGTCCGCCTGGTCCGGGTCGGACACGGTCGGGCAGAGGTCGGTGTCGCCGCACCACCCGTCGCCGTCCGGGTCGCCGGTCGCGTCGTCCACGGCGCACAGGTCCACGTCGTCGCACCACCCGTCCCCGTCGGCGTCGCCGGTCCGCGCGTCCCCGACGCAGGGGTCACAGGCGTCGCCGTAGGTGTCGCCGTCGGCGTCGAGCTGCAGGGGGTCGGCGAGCACCGGGCAGGCGTCCGCGCCGTCGAGCGCGCCGTCGCCGTCGGTGTCGGCGACCAGGGGATCGGTCTCGCCCGCGGCCTCGAGCCCGTCCTCGAGGCCATCCGCGTCGGTGTCGGCGAGCTGCGGGTCGGTCCCGGTGATCAGGAGCTCCTCCGCGTCCCGCAGACCGTCACCGTCCTGGTCGCTCAGCGCGCACGCGCCGAGGTTCTGGGACCAGGCCACCTCGCCGTCCTCGGACGACGACACGACCACGTCCGGAGCCCCGTCGCCGTCGAGATCGGCGATGGCCGCCGCCCAGGGACCGTCCGATCCGACCACCGCCGGGAGGGGCGGTCCGAACGTGCCGCCGAGGTTCTCGTACCAGGACACCTCGTCGTCGTCGAGCGACGCCGACACCACGTCGAGGTCTCCGTCGCCGTCGAGGTCCGCCGTGTCCACGTCCCGCGCGTCCCGCGCCGTCGAGGACAGCAGGTGCCGCGCGCCGAAGGTGCCACCGCCCAGGTTCTCGATCCATGCCACCTCGCCGTCGTTCGAGGCGGTCAGCACCTCGGCGTCGCCGTCACCGTCGAGATCCGCGGCGTGGACCGTCCACGGGAGATCCGCCTCCAGCGTGATCACCTGCTGCGGTCCGAACGCACCGGCGCCGAGGTTCTCGTACCACGCGACCTCGTCGTCCTGCTGGGCGGTCGACAGGGCGTCGAGGTCCCCGTCGCCGTCGACGTCGGCGGCCTCGACGCACTCCGGCCAGACGACCGAGGTGCTGATGGTCTGCAGCGGGCCGAAGCTGCCGCCGCCGAGGTTCTCGTACCAGCCCACCTCGTAGGTCCACCCGGCCCAGGCTACGAGCAGGTCGGGGTCACCGTCGCCGTCGAGGTCCGCCGCGTCCACCGACTGCGGGGACTCGTGATCGGTCCCGACCCGCTGCTTCGGTCCGAACGCAGCGCCGTCGAAGGCGCGCCAGGCGATCTCGCCGTCCCCCGACGCCGCGAACACCACGTCCAGGTCGCCGTCGCCATCCAGGTCCGCCGCGTCGACCGACTCCGGGGTGAGGGCGTCGTCGACCGCCACCTCCGCCCCGAACGTCCCGCCCCCCTGGTTGA
>JBEBJW010000956.1:0-3537 GCA_040079715.1 Myxococcota bacterium
CCGGCGGAGAGCTGCGCCGGGTGACGCTCGCCCGGGTGTTCGCGCTCGAGCCCGTGCTGGTGGTGGCGGACGAGCCGACGTCCGGGCTCGATCCCGATCGACAGGAGACGGTGCTCGAGGACCTGATCCGGAACCTGCCGGCCGGCAGCGCGTGCGTCCTCGTGACCCACGACATGCCCCAGGCGCGCAAGTGGTGCACCCGGGCGCTGGTGATGCTCGAGGGGCGGGTGATCGAGGAGCTCGCGCTCCCGAACGGCCAGCCGACCCATCCGTATGCGAAGATGCTGTTCGATCCGTGGGGCGAGCACGACCTCGCCCAGTCCACCGCGTTCTAGGGAGCGCCGATGACCCGCACCTCCATCGCCGCCGCGTTCCTGCTGGTCGCCCCGAACCTCGCGTTCGCGTGCGACATGGCCGAGAAGCTGCGCTTGACCGAGGAGCAGAAGAAGCTCGCTGCCCGCAACGCGTGGTCGGGGGTCGAGCGGCAGTACGAGCTGCTGCGCGACACGAAGTGCGAGCTGTCGTACGACAACGAGTTCCTCGGCGCCGAGTCGGCCCGGATGCTCGGCAAGGTGTACGAGCAGTACGAGCGGCTGAAGTCGGCGTTGAGCGTCGCGCCGGCCGCGGACTCGAGCGGGAACGACCCGGACGCCGTCGGTGGGCCTGGACCCGGGATCCTCGACAGCCTCGAGGGGATCGACGCTGCGTACGCGCGGGTCGAGATCGTCGGAGATCCGCGCCGCCGGCCGGTGTTGACCCGGGAGGAGATGCCGTTCGCGCCGGATCAGCGGAAGGCGATCGAGTGGGCGATGACGGTCGTGGCGGAGACCGGGTCGTTCAAGGGGATGCTGCCGCTCGGCGCGTACGTGGTCGGCGAGGTCCCGTTCACCGTGGTGGTCAGCCCGGACTGGAACGTCGTCACAGTGGGCAAGGTCAAGCACCCCGCCCCGACCGCCGAGGCGGTGAACCCGGATGCCGTCGCCGCCGGCGGGACGGACACCCAGAGCGCGGTCCGGTACGCGTCGTTGATCGCGACCGCCGGCCCCGGGTTCTTCACCTCGCCCGAGTCCACGAAGCCCGCGACGATGGACTACCTCGGCCAGCCCGCCCACCAGTTCGCCCCGTCGGACGTGAACCTGTCCGGGTTCGGGGTCCAGCTCGGTGGCGAGGTCGGGCTGACCTACGCGGAGCCGGCGCTCGGGCTGGCGATGACCCTCGGGTACCAGGGCGGGTTCGGGACCTCCACCTTCAACGCCGTCTCCGGCTGGCTGGCCGGCGTGGTGCGCCCGGGCGATCTTCGCGTCGCGGTCGGCCCGATGTACCAGGTGTCGTTCGGATCCGGCACCGGGGTGGCGTCGTGGTTCGACCGGCAGCAGGATCCGTCGGTGAAGCGCGAGGACCTCAAATACGCCGGTCTCGCCTGGGGTGGCGGGGCGCAGGCGTCGATCGGATACGGGCTGCTCGACCTCGAACCGCTCCAGGGCGTTGTAGAGCTGGGCGGAGCGTGGCAGAGTGACGGAGTCCGCAACTACTTCACGTTCGCGCTCCGGGTCGGGCTCGTGCCCGCGGTGCCGCGGTTCGATGGGTGATCCGGGATGACCGGACCGCCTTCGGGCGTTGAGACCAGGCGCGGGAGGAGACACCGGATGATGCGGTTCGTGTTCGCCGTCGGGACGTGGTTCGGCGCGGGGACGGCGTCGGCGGGCGAGGTCCACTTCGACGGCGAGGGGCACGCGTACCACCCGATCTGGTCGATCGACGGCAAGTACCTCGCGTTCGAGGTGAACCGGTACGCCGGCGACGTCGACCTGTACATCGCGCCGGTCGCCGGCGACGTGGCGAAGGACGGGATCCGGGTCTCGCTGCCCGGCGGCACCAACCCGTTCGGCGGGTCGGGCCAGGTGGTGGTCAACCCGGTGTGGCACAAGGACGGCTACGCCGTGTTCGAGGGCAGCAACCAGGGCGGCCAGTTCCGGATCTACTACCGCCCGGTCACCGGCGGGTCCGCGGCCGAGCTGATCCCCACGACCGAGATCCCGGGCGATCTGACGTTCCCGGCGGTGTCGCCGGACGGCCGGGCGATGCTGTTCGTGTCGGATCAGACCGGCGCGGGCGACATCCGGCTCCGCGACACCCAGACCCACAAGCTCACGCAGCTCACGAGCACGCCGGTCGCCGAGATGTTCCCGATGTTCAGCGCCGACGCGACCAAGGTGCTGTTCACCCGGAAGCGGGACGGCAGCGAGGACGTGTTCGAGCTGACGATCGCGTCGGCGGCCGAGGTCCCGGTCGCGGGCGGCACCGGCGACCAGACCCGCCCGGTGTACGCCGACGGGCGGACCGTGTTCTTCGACGGGTCCCGCGGCGAGGACCACTGGGACGTGGTGTCGGTCGCGAAGGGCGCGAAGACCACGCTCGCCCGCGACGTGCGGCTGCCCCTGCGGGCCCGCCCGGCGACGAGCCCGGACGGCAAGTGGGTCGCGTTCACGTTCTCCGACCCGACCCAGAACAACAAGATCGTCCTCGCGCGGGTCGACGGCACGAAGACGGTGGAGATCCCGACCACGTTCACCGCGTGCGGTGAGCCGGCGCTGACCGTCCAGGCCGGCCGGGTGTTGCTGGCCTACACGGCGTTGCCGAGCAGCGGCAGCGACTGGCGGTTCCTGTTCGTCCAGGACGTGACGGCGAAGCTGCAATAGACAGGGGCGTCGGACCGTCGTCGTCAGGGGAGGGGGGATGTCCGCGTTCGATGCTCCGGCCAGCGGCGGTGACCGCCCGGCGGGTTCCGGGCCGATGCCGGTCGGCGAGGTCGTGTCCCAGACGTTGACCCGGTTCCAGGCGGACATGCCCGGGTTCCTCTTGGGCGGGCTGATCCCGTTCGCGATCCAGATGATGGTCGCGACCGTCGGCGTGTTCGTGGGGCTGTTCGCCGTGTACGGCGGGATGTTCGTCGGGATGGTCCCCGGGATGGTGCTCGGCGACGACGACCTGACCGCGGTCGGGATGCTGTTCGGCCTCGCAGCCGGTACGTTCGGGCTGGTGTTCGGGTTCGCCGCGATCCTCGGGGCGGTCCTCGCGCCGATCAACGCGAGCCTCCACCGGGCGGTGTGGCGGGCGCTCGAGACGGGCGAGAGCCTGAAGATCGACGCCGCGTTCTCCACCGCCCGCCAGGATCTCGGGCGGGTGGTGGGGTTCGCGCTCGTGTCGTCCCTGCTGATGCTGGTCGGGCTGTCGATGTGCTACCTGCCCGCGATCGTGGTCGGGGCAGCGTTGATGTTCGCCGGTCCGGCGATCTACATCCACCGGCTGACGATCCCGGACGCGATCCGGCGGTCGGTGGGACACCTCTCGTCGAACCCCGGGTGGCACCTCGGGATGTTCCTGGTGGTGATGATCGCGACGATGGTGCTGGCGTACATCCCGCTGATCGGCGGGCTGCTCGCGGCCACGATCCACCCGATGTTGGTGTTGATCGCGTACCGGTCGGAGTTCCCGGAGCCGATGATCGGGCCGGACGGCGAGGTGATCGTGCTCGCG
>JBEBJW010000957.1:0-3537 GCA_040079715.1 Myxococcota bacterium
GACCACCACCGTGCCCGAGTTGTGCGACGGCGACCCGCCCGGGATCGAGGCCCTGACCGTGTCGCGGCGGACGGACCTCGTCACCACCGTCGATCTCGCGGTGACCCTCGACGCAGAGGCCGCGCTCGCCGTCGCCTGCACCCGCGCCGGCCGCCCGGACGAGGTGTCGTTCTACACGTCGGCGTCGGCGGTCGACCACGCGATCCCGCTGCGGGGCCTCGCGGCGGACAGCCGGTACGACTGCGCGCTGATCGCCACCTGTCCGGCCAGCCCCGCGCCGGTGCGGTTCCCGGTCGTGACGGACGCGCTGCCGGACGTGATGCCGGAGGTGGCCGCGTCGACCCCGGGCCCGACCGCGACCACCGCGCCGCCGTTCCTGCTGCTCGGCCACGACCGGCACTGCGTCGACGGCTCCACTCGGATGGTGGCGTTCGACCTCGACGGCGAGATCCGGTGGTACGACGAGGGCGTGCCGGACATCGACATCGCGTTCGAGACCCAGTACCTCGGCGACGGGCGGTTCAGCTGGGGCGGCGGGTACTACGACGGCTATCCGCCGCAGATCGTCACCGTCGATCACCAGGTCGAGTACACCGTCGACACCCCCGCCTCGCAGTCGCACGTGTTCCACCACGACGGCAAGGTCATCGACGACGGCGAGATCCTGCTGATGATGATCGAGGAGATGACCGACGGCGACCAGCGGTGGGACGGGTTCGCGGTCGGGCTGGTCGACCCGGCCACCCAGACCGACACGTACTACTACACCGCGCAGACCGCGGTCGACGCCGGCGACCTGCCGCCCGGCGACGGCGATCCGTGGCACGCGAACTGGGCCGACTACCAGCACGATTCGGTGAACGGCGACCGGTTGTACGTCTCGCTGTGCAACCTGGGCGAGATCATCGCGATCGACGCCGCGACGCAGCAGGTGCTGTGGATGCTCGGGGAGGGCGGCGACTTCGAGGTCCGGTACCCGAGCGGCGAGCCCGTGCCGGCGGACCTCGCGTACACCCAATGCCAACACGGCCTCGAGTTCGTCCGGGATCCGGGCGGCGGCGACGGCGGGACGCTGCTGGTGTACGACAACGGCGTCCACGGGCGCGGCGCCTCGCGGCTCGCGGAGTACGCGCTCGACCCGACCACCGGGACCGCGACGCTGAACTGGGGCTGGACCGAGCCCGAGTGGTCCGAGCCGGCGTGGGGGGACGCGGACTACCTGCCGGGGGGCCACGTGCTCGGCACGATGGGCCACTCGTGCTGGTCGCGGTTCCCGGACGACCGGTCGTCGGTGGTCGAGGTCGATCCGGTCAGCGGCGACGTCGCGTGGCGGCTCGACTTCCTCGACGTGAACGACGCGATCTACCGGTCGGAGCGGGTCGATCTGTGCGACGTGTTCCCGATCTCGACCCTGTGCCCGAGCGCCGCGTTCAGCCTGTCCGAGCTCGCCCCGCTGTTCGATCCGTGCGGACCCGGCGGCACCGACGTCGACCAGGACGGCGACGGCGCGTTCCTGTGCGCCGACCTCGACTGTGACGACCTCGACCCGGCGGCCCGGCCCGACGCGGTCGAGGCGTGCGACGGCGTCGACAACGACTGCTCGGGCGGGGTCGACGAGGGGTTCGACCGGACCGACTGGTACCCGGACCACGACGGCGACGGCGTCGGTGGCCCGGATCCGGTGTCGGCCTGCGCCGCGCCGCCCGACCACGTGGCGTCGACCGGGGACTGCGACGACGAGGACCCGGCCGCGGTCCCGGGCGGGGTCGAGGCGTGCGACGCCGCCGACAACGACTGCGACGGCGGGGTCGACGAGCTGCCGAGCTGCTGGGGCTGCGCCGAGGACGGCGCCCTGCTCGGGTGCTCCACCCCGTTGACGTGGGACGACGCGCGTCAGGTGTGCCTCGACCTCGGCGGAGACCTCGCGTCGATCGGCGACGGGGCCGAGAACCGCGCCGCCAGCGCCCTGGTCAACAGCCAGGCCTGGCTCGGATTGACCGACGCCGGCTCCGAGGGCGACTTCGCGTGGATCGCCGGCGACCCGGTGACCTACACCCGGTGGGCCGGCGGCGAGCCGAACGACTTCGGCGCGGGGGAGGACTGCGCCGGGATCGTCGACCCCTCCGACGGGAGCTGGAACGACTGGGCCTGCGCGACCGAGCTCCCGTTCGTGTGCGAGCGCTGACCGCGGGCCTCAGTGGACGCAGGCCGGCGCCGCCAGCTCCTCGTCGGCCGAGGTCTTCACCAGCACGCCACCGTCGACCGAGAACACCGTGGTGGTCGCAGTCAGGCGGGTGCCACACTCGACGGTCCGGAGGGAGCACCGGGTGACCACCCGCACCGCGTCGTGGTCGGCCGCCTCGACCTCGGCGGTGCAGGCGGTGCCGAACCCGGGATCCGCGGTGTCTCCCTGGACCCCGACGTCGACCGACCGCCGATCGCCGGTGTCGGCGCGGACCACCGCGACGATCTCGCTCCGGGTGTCGCCGCGGGCGGACTCGCCGCCGTCCGTGCCGTCGTCGCGCTCGACCGCGACCTCGGTGACGGACCGCGCGGCGACGCCCCGGTGGACGGTCTCCCGGGCGATCACCGACGCCTCGTGGCGGACGATCGGGCAGGCGCCGGGGTCCACGTCGTTCGCGAGATCCCGGACGTACACCCCGTCGTAGAACGTGCGGAGCACGTCGCGCACGCCCGTCCCCTCCGCGGTGGCGCACAGCCCGAGCACCACCACGTCGAACCCGGGCTTCATCCCGGGGAGGGTCGCGCTGTCCACCAGGCGGGGGTACCCGGGCGCCGGCACCACCAGCGCCTCGATCTCGGCCCGCTCGGCCACGTACCGCTGCAGCCACAGCCGCCCGTCCGGACCGCCGCGGGCCCCGCCGCCCCACACCAGCGCCACCGCCGGCGCCGCCGCTGCGCGCGGAGCGGTCGACGGGGCGCCCCCGGGCTCGGTCGCCCACGCCGCCGCCACGATCCACGGGCCGATCGCCATCCGTCCTCCCCGCTGGCCACGCCAGTTTGCCCGGCCGCCGCGGCGCTGTCACGGCGACGTCGGACGGCGTAGGGGTTCGTCACCCCTCGGTGGCACCCGGCCCGGGTACCCGGTCGACGGAGGAGACCGATGGTCCGAGCCCAGGTCGCGGCTCCCCGAGGCAGCGTCGGATCCGGGTCGGCGCGCCGCGTCGTCCGGGCGGCTGCGGGTCCGGGCGGCGCGACCGCGGTCCCGACGCCAGGTCCGGGCAGGGGACCGAGCCGCGCCGAGGCGGGCTAGATTGGCCCAGAGCGCGCTGTCGCTGCCGTTCCGGGAGCAGGGGCGGCTCGCGGACGCCCGGGCGGCGCTGGAGGAGGCGCTGGTCCACGCGCCGTCCGGCCCGCACGCCGACCGCGCCCGGGTCAACCTCGGGCTGGTGCTGCTCGAGCTCCAGGCGCCGCGCGACGCGATCGAGGTCCTCGCGCGCGCGATCGACGGCGCGAGCCGGCGCGGATCGTCGTCGGACCTGCTGTTCCCCGAGCGCGGGCTGGCGATCGCGTGGA
>JBEBJW010000958.1:0-3537 GCA_040079715.1 Myxococcota bacterium
GGTCATCGGTTGCCCATCAGGGGCGCAAGATAGCATCCCCGGCGCGGACTGCCTCCACCCGTGGGTTCATCGTCCGGAACCACACCGGCGGGACCAGCGCCACCACCACCATCGAGGCGTACCCGAGCGGCAGCTCCGGCGCGTCCGGCCACGGGCGGAGGTCCCAGTACGGCCGGCTGGCGTACGCGTGGTGGTCGGCGTGGCGCGGGAGGTTGAACAGGAACGCGGACGTGAGCCAATGGGTGCTGTTCCACGAGTGCTTCGGCTTGACCCGCTCGAACTCGCCGGGCCGGACCTCGACCCGGAGCAGCCCGTAGTGCTCGACGTAGTTGATCACCTCGAGCAGGCCGACCGCGACCGCGCCCTGGAGCGCGAACAGCCCGAGCCCGACCGGCCCCGCGACCGCCCCGACCGCGGTCCACAGGGCGGCGAGGCCGGCGGCGTACCGGGTCCGTCGGTCGCGCAGGCTCCACCACGGGATCCCGCGACGCCCCGCGTAGTCCCGCTCGAGCCGCCAGAAGCTCACCAGGCCCCCGACGACCGACCGGGGGACGAACCGGTACACCGACTCGCCGAGCCTGGACGTCGCAGGGTCGCGGGCGGTCGCCACCCACCGGTGGTGCCCGAGGACGTGCTCGACGCAGAACCAGGTGTACGACACCGAGGCCATCAGGACCTCGCCGAGGGCCCGGTCGACCTTCGACGTCCGGTGGATCAGCTCGTGGGCGATGGTGATCCCGCCGGCCCCGGTGACGATCCCGAGGATCACGGCGTTCAATACGTTCTCCCACCCCGCGCGGTGGGGTGCCAGCGCGACGGTCGCCGCGATCGCGACCGACTGGACGGGGACCCACAGCCGGAGCGCCAGATCGTGGAGCCAGTGCTGCGGGCCGGGCGGGCGGTCGTCCCGGCCGATCCACAGGTCGAGCGCCGGGATCAGGCCGAACACCCAGATCGGCACCCACAGCGGAGCCCACCCACCCCACGCGACGGTGACCGCGTACAGCGCGACGATCAGGTAGATCACAGCGTACTTCACGACCTCCATCACCCCTCCTCGGTCAGCACCAACGTGCGCGCCAACGTCCACGATCGATCCACCGACGGCGGACCCCACAGCAACGGCCCGACCGCGGCCGCGGCGTTCTGGAGCAGCAGGTCCGACGCGATCTGCATCACCGCGGCGCGGACCGGCAGCCCCGGACGGACGTGCGCGGCGCCGGCGGTGCACAGGAACGCCTCGACCAGATCGAGCACCGGGGCGGCCGCGGCCCGGAGGATCGGCGACCCCGGGCTGTCGTCGACCAGGAACTCGCGGACCACGATCCGGGCGTGCGCCGGGTGGGCCCCGAGGAACGCCGCGTAGGTCCGGACCAGCGCCTCGGCCTTGACCACGAACGGCACCTGGAGCTGGATCGGGCGGGCGAGCTCGACCGTGAGCTGCTCGAACACCCGGCGGACCACGGTGGCGTACAGCAGCTCCTTGGTCGCGAAGTGGTACAGCAGGCTCGGGCGGGAGATCCCGGCCCGGCGGGCGATGTCGGCGAGCTTCGCGTCGGCGAGGCCGTGGGCGGCGAACGCCTCGGCGGCGGCCCCGAGGATCCGCTCGGGGGTCGCAGGCAGGTCGGCGTCGGCGCGGGGTCGTCCCATCGCCGCGAGGTTAATCTACCCGTGAGTAGATTGCAACCGTCAGGCGGGGTAGCCGAGTGCCTCCGCGTACGGGGCGAGGATCGGCAGCGCCGGGGCGAGCTCGGTCGCGAACGCCCGCCACCGGGCGACGTTCCCGGCGTGCAGCGGCTTGCGGACCTCGCGGTAGCTCGGGGTCCCGATCCCGGACCGACCCGCGACCGCGCGGTGGTCGAGGACCCGGTCGTCCCACGGCAGCCCGAGCGTCGCCAGGACCGGCGCGAGGGTCGGCGCCGGGTCCGTCACCAGCCCCTCGTACCGGAGCTCGACCGCCCGCGGCAGCGTGGTCCGCGCCCGGAGCCACCCGTCGAACGCGCGCGCGTACAGCCGGGCGCACCGCTCGAGGTCCGCGCACTGCGCCATCGCGACGTTCAGCTCGAAGTCCTGGAGGAACGCGGACAGGACCGCGTCCCGTGGATCCCGGACCACCGCGACGATCGGGGCGCCCGGGAACACCCGCGCGATCAGCTCGACCCGGAGCAGGTTCAGCGGGAGCTTGTCGATCACCAGCCGATCGTCGACCGGGATCCGGGCGCGGACCCGCCGGAGGTACGCGCCACGGACCGCGGACGCGACGCTCGGATCCGCCACCCGGGCCAACGCGTCGGCGAGGTCGGCGGTCGGGAGCACCTCGCCGAGCGCGCCGTCGAGCAGCGGCAGCTCCTCGAGGCACTGCGTCCCCGGGTGGGCGTCGAGGATCTGCTGGACCAGCGTGGTCCCGGACCGCGGGAACCCGACCACGAACGCCACCCGCGGAGGTTCGGCGGCGCTCGGCGGCGGCAGCGGCGGGCGAGGGGCGGCCGCGAGCCGGTCGAGGGTCCGCGGGAGCCGGTCCGGGTCGCCGCCGTCCGCGATCCACGCGGCGAGCGCCAGGGCGTTGCCGCGGGTCGCGGCCGCGAACGCAGCGGCGGGTCGACCGCGCTTCGCCTCGATCCGCGCGAGCTCCATCCACAGGCTCTGCCGGACCCCGTCCGCGCCGGTCGGATCGGCGAGCAGCGCCTCCGCCCGCGCCGCAGCGGCGTCGAACGCGCCGTCGTGGTGGTCGAGCCGGACCCGCAGCCGATCGGCGGCCGCGCCGCGACCCGCGCTCGTCGCCCGCGACTCGTCGCGGCGATCGGCGTGCTCGAGCCGCTCCGCGAGCCGGAGCGCGACCCCCGCGTCGTCCGGGGCGCGCCGTCGGGCCTCGATCCGGGCCTCGATCCCACGCGCGGGCTCGCCGAGCGCCTCGAACGCCCGCGCGATCCGCTCCCACCCGCGCGCCGCGTCCGGCGGCTCGGCCAGCACCGCGTCGAGCAGCGCGCCGGCGTCCGCGGTCCGGCCGCTGTGGGCGAGGGCCACCGCCACCAGCGCGGCGGCGTCGGCGGTCCCGGCGCGATCGAACGCCTGGCGCGCGGCGGCGACGGCGTCCTCGGGCTTGCGCATCGACAGCAGGGCCTCGGCGGCGGCGTCCCACGCGACCGCGTCGCTCGGGTCGCGGGCGAGGTGCTCGACCAGGATCCCGAGCGCCGGCGCCGGACGACCGGCGGCGAGGTGGGCGCGGGCAGCGGCGGGCAGCGACATGGTGGCCCGTTCGGCCCGGCCGACCTGGTCTTGAGGCAAGATCGCCCTCGGACCCGGGGGACGCTCACAGCGGCAGGGCGATCGCGAGCCTGGCGCGGTGGTCGTCGCCGTCGGTGAGGATGTCCCGGAACAGCGGGTGGCGCGCGAGCTCGGCGAACAGCCGCGCCGCGTCCGCCGCTCGGCCCTCCGCCCGGGCGAGCAGCGCCTCGCCGGCCACCCGGGTCGGGAGTCGGTCCGGCAGCGCGTCCTGGGCCGTCGGATCCGGCGCCGACCCCGCGAGCGCCTCCCGGG
>JBEBJW010000959.1:0-3532 GCA_040079715.1 Myxococcota bacterium
CACCCTCCGCCCCGCGCCGCCGAGCCCTCCAGGGACCCGATCCGATCCGCGCGGCAATGGTCGCGGCGGGCGGTCCGTACCCGTGGACCGAGGAGGGTCGGATGGCCGAACGTCAGTGGGTCGAGGAGATCGAGGTCGCGGGGCGAGACCTGGTGGACTGCGTCCAGAAGCTGTTCCGCGAGGGGACGGCCCGGCGGGTGATCGTGCGCGACGCGGCGGGCACGGTGCTGTTCGAGCTGCCGCTCGCGGCGGGCGTCGCGGTGGGCGGGGTGGTGGCGCTCGCGATGCCGACGATCGCGGCGCTCGGCGCGATCGCGGCGCTGATCACGAACTGCAAGGTGTCGGTGGTGCGCGAGGTCCCGGTGGACGTGGAGTCGCCGGTCGATCCGCCGGCGGCGGCAGACCTCGGGCCGGACGCGGCTCCGATCGGCTGAGATCGAGGACTCCGTTCGCGGCCGCCGTCGACGATGCGGCAGCGCCGGGCAGACTGCGCCAGGCGGACGGGAGGGCGCGAGTCCGACGAGCGGTCCGAGCGGAGCGAGGACGGAGCGCAGCGACCCCGGACGGAGGCCGACGGCGCGCAGCGCCGGGGCGCCCATCCGACGAATGGGACGCGGACGACCGGGCCGATCGCGGCGCGGCTCGGGTGACGGACCGGCGGCGGCGCGGTACCGAGGGGTATGGCCTCGCTGAAGATCGAGCGGCTGCACCTGCGCGAGCTCCGGGCGATCCGGCGGTTGGACCTGCCGGAGGACGGGCTCGGCTGGGGCGGCGTGTTCCCGGACACGGTGGTGGTCGGCGGCGGCAACGGCAGCGGCAAGACGACGTTGCTGAACTGGATCGTGACTGCGGTGGGCGCACTGGCCGGCCGGGCGTCGAGCGACAGGCCATTGGAAGGTCGACTCGAGCTGGCGGTCGGCCCCCGGACCTTCACATGCGTCGGTGGCACCGGCGAGTACGTGGCGGAGGCGGTCCGAACTGGATCTGGCGACTCCATGGTCATCGATCGCGAAGGCCTGAGCCCTTTGGATGTGGAGTTCCCTCCAGCTTCAGGCAAGGGACCTCGGGTCCTGTTCGTTCCGTCTCCCCGCTCGCTGGATTTTCCGAACTCCCAGCTCAAGACAGCGGGATTGCTCAACCATCCAGCGGACTTCATCCACCGATGGCGTGTGCCCAAGAGCTGGTCGGCGTCCGCGGAGGCGCAGCTGTACGAGGCGCGGTGGCTGGACCTCAACGCGAAGGAGGAGGGCCGGCCCGCCGACGCGGTCCACTTCGCCAGGTACGCCGACGCGTTCCGGAGCCTGATCCCCGGCCGGACGCTCACCTGGCGGAACGGCGCGCTGGTGGTCCACGTCGAGGGGACCGACGTCCACCACGGGCTCGACGCGCTGAGCAGCGGCGAGAAGCAGGTCCTGCTGCTGCTGGCGGACCTGCTGCTCCACTGGGCCCCGGGGAGCCTGGTGCTGATCGACGAGCCGGAGCTCCACCTCCACCCGAGCCTCCAAATCCGGTTCTTCGAGGCGCTCCAGCGGTGGCGGGCCGAGCGCGGCGGCCAACTGTGGCTCGCCACCCAGTCGACCGAGCTGTTCGGCCACGCGCCGGTGGGCACCCAGCTTCTGCTCGGAGCGGGCTCGCTGTGACCGATCCGCTGAAGGAGATCGCCGAGGATCTCCAGCGCGCCCCCGCGAACCGTGTGGTGTACCTCGAGGGGAACACCGACGACCAGGCCCTGTTCGCCCTGCTCGGGGTGTCGGCGCCGCCCGACTCGGTCGTGGACGGCGTGCTGATCCGGGGCCTCCGTCCGAACCGCGGCTCGGGCGGGTCCGCGGTCCGCCACCGGGTCGAGTCGGCGAGCGCGCGCGGGTTCCGCCACGTGTACGGCGTGCTCGACGGGGACGGCGCCGATCCGACCGACCCGTTCCCGGGCCCGGGACCGCTGTTCGTGTGGCCGGGCTACGCGATCGAGAACCTGGTGGTCCGCGCGGGGTGGCCGCCGGCGTTCGGTGATCCGCCCGACTGGCCGACGGTGATGCGCGCCCACGCCGGGGCCGTCGCGCTGAACCGGGTGGTGCGCGAGGTCCAGGAGCGGCTCGGGCGCCACGGACTCCGCAAGTTCCTCCGGCCGTCGGACGACCCGACCGCGGTCGACCGGAAGACCGTCCGGGCCGCGCTGGTCGGCGCGGACGCGATCGGGCGTGATCTGGTGGCCCGGTTCGACAGGGACGCAGACGCGTTCGAGGCTCGGGTCGACCAGGACCTCGCCGCCGCCCACGCGTGGATCGACGGGAAGTGGCTCGTCGAGCACCATGTCGGCCGGGTGATGGGCGTGCGGGACGTCCGGACGCAGTGGCTGGCCCACCTCGCGTCGACCGGCGGCCTGCCCGAGGTCCGCGCCTGGTGGGACGCCCGGATCCGACCCGGTTGACTCAGCCGGCTCCACGCGGCCGAGGCGACGCCTCGAGCGCCGCGATCTCCGCGATCGAGCACAGATCCGACCGGATCAGGAACCGCACCCCCTCCGGGGCCTCGAGCGAGAACCCGGCGCCCCGCCCGACCACCACGTCGAGCGTGAGCTTGGTGTGCTTCCACTGTTCGTACTGATCGCCGCCGATCCAGAACGGGACCCCGGCGACCGTCCCCATCAACACGTCCCGCGCGCCGATCTTGAAGTCGCCGCGGGGCCAGCACATCGGCGCGCTCCCGTCGCAGCACCCGCCCGACTGGAACAGCACGAGGTCCCCGTGCTCAGCGCTCAGCCTGCGGAGCCACTCGACCGCGGCGTCGGTGGCGACGACCTGATCGGCGCCCATCCTAGAAGAACCCCATCGGGTTCGGGTCGTACGACACGAGCAGGTTCTTGGTCTGCTGGTAGTGGTCGAGCATCATCTTGTGGTTCTCCCGGCCGATCCCGGAGTGCTTGTACCCTCCGAACGCCGCGTGCGCCGGGTAGAGGTGGTAGCAGTTCGTCCACACCCGGCCGGCCTGGATCGCCCGCCCGACCCGGTACGCGGTGTGCACGTCCCGGGTCCACAGGCCCGCACCCAGTCCGTACAGGGTGTCGTTCGCGATCGCGATCGCGTCCTGCTCGCCGTCGAACGACGTGACCGACACCACCGGCCCGAAGATCTCCTCCTGGAACACCCGCATCCGGTTGTTCCCCTCGAACACGGTCGGGGTCACGTAGTACCCGCCGGCGAGCTCGCCGCCGAGCCGCACCCGCTCGCCGCCGAGCAGGATCTTCGCGCCCTCCTTCTTGCCGATGTCGATGTACGACAGGATCTTCTCGAGCTGGTCGTTCGACGCCTGCGCCCCGACCCGGGTGTTCGTGTCGAGCGGATCACCCGGCACGGTCTCACGGGTCCGCGACAGCGCGAGGTCCATGAACGCGGCGTAGATCCGGGAGTCGATCAGCGCCCGCGACGGACAGGTGCAGACCTCGCCCTGGTTCAGCGCGAACATCGCGAACCCCTCGAGCGCCTTCTGCCGGAACGCGTCGTCCTTCGCGAGCACGTCGGCGAAGAACACGTTCGGC
>JBEBJW010000960.1:0-3529 GCA_040079715.1 Myxococcota bacterium
ATCGGGGTCGGCGCGGTGGACCTCGTGGTCGACGCGCCGGACAGCCACCGCGACGCGCTGGTCGAGCGGCTGGTCCGCGAGCAGCAGGCGGCGGCGGCGATCGGCGGGGCCCCCCAGCTCCACCCGGAGGACCGGCGGTGCGTCCCGACCGGTCGGGTGGTGCCCGGGGCCGAGCAGCTCGACGGGGTGGAGCTCAAGCTCGAGGTCGACTGCCGGATCGTGGGACCGGGCGCGTCCCCGCCGGCGTGAGGCCAGGCCGACGCCGGGCTCAGTCCGCTCGGAGCACCGCCACCGCGCACACCGCGTCGTCGAACCCGGTCAGGCCGCGCCCGTCGTGGACCACGGCCCGGCGCGCGTTCGTCGCCTGGCGCGGGCCGGCCTCCCGCCGGAGCTGGGTCACCACCTCGGCGAACCGGGCGATCCCGCTGGCGGCGCCGGCGTCGCCGCCGGACAACATCCCGCCGGACGGGTTGATCGGCCGACGGCCCGTCGGGGCGGTGTCGCCGGCGCGGGTGGCGGTGGCGACCTCGCCGAGCGAGCCGAGGCCGAGCGCGTCGAGGGCCCGCAGCTCGGACCACGCCGTCGGATCCGCGAGCTCCGCGAGGTCGACCGTCCCGGGCGTCACCCCGGCCAGCCCGAACGCCCGCGACGCGACCCGGCTGACCCCCGGCCGTTCCCCGAGCGCGCGGAACGTCCCGCCGCCGATCGCGATCGACGCGATCCGGATCGCCCGGGCCCGGCTCCGGAGGCGGGCGAGGCCGAGCTCGGACGCGATGATCACCGCCGCGGCACCGTCGGCGGGGACGGCGACCATCGATCGGCCGAGCGGCTCGACCCACCGGGGCTCGGCGAGCAGCGCGTCGGCGGCGATCGGGGTCCGGAGCAGCGCCCGGTCGTTCTTCGCGCCGGCGGCCCGGCTCTTCGCCACCACCGCGGCGAGGTCTGCCCGCGACACCGAGCCCGACCGCAGCGCGTACCGGGCCTCGAGCGCTCCGAGGTCGACCGCGAGCGGCCGATCGGCGGCCGGGGCCCACCCGGGATCGCCGCTCGCCCGGGCCTGGCGCCGCCCGAACCGCTGCCGGTCGTGCGCCGACGGGGGCCCCTCCCACTCGGCCGGGACCGCGATCTCGGCGTCTGCCGCGGCGATTGGGTCCGCCGGCGCGCGATCCACCCCGACCGCGATCACCAGGTGGTGCTGACCGGCGGTGATCCCCATCCATCCGCCGTGGATGGCCGCCCCGCCGAACCCCACGTCGATCACCGGCAGGCCGTCCGGGATCGCGCCGTGCAGGATCGGCGCGCCGGTCGTCCCGCCGAACCGCCCGAGCGACGGGCTCGCGAACCACACCGCGTCCAGATCGTGGGGATCGAGCCCGGCGTCCGCGATCGCCGCCCCCACCGCCTCTGCCGCGAGCTCGGCGTGGGTCCGCTCGCCACCTTGCCGCACCGGCGTTTGCCCGACCCCGATCACGAACGCCATTCGGCCCCCCCGGGTCCGCATATCCGGTGCCGCGGACCCGGAACGGGTACAGTGGGTGGGTGAACGGACGGCTCTCGGATCACTGGCAGGATCGGTTCGACCTCGACGCGACGGTCGCGGGCGCGGCGTTGTTCCGCGCGGGGGCGGTCAAGCTCCGGTCGGGGGCCTCGGGCGGCTCCCACGGAACCGGCGCGGCCACGCGATGGACCGCGCGGGTCCGCGACGGGCGGCGGTGGGACTGCCACCTCGACGGCACCGTCGCCGGGTGCTCGTGCCTCCAGCGGCGAGAGCAGGGGCCGTGCGCGCACCTGTGGGCGATGTTCCTCGCGATCGACGCGGTCCCGCCCGCCGAGGCGATCCCCGACGCCGAGGCTGCCCCGGATGGCGACCCTGGCCCGGACCGCGACCCTGGTCCCGACGCCGAGGTCCACGCCGACGCCGATGGTGCCTCGGTCGACGCGGGCGAGCGGCTGCCGGTCGCGGAGTAGGGGATGTCCGGGACGGCGCACACGTTCGACCTCGTCATCTCGGACGTGGATCGCGGGGTGTACGAGACGCTGTCGCTGAAGACCCAGCGGCACCCGTCGGAGAGCGCCGAGTACCTGTTCACTCGGGTCCTCGCGTACGCGCTCGAGTACACCGACGGGATCGCGTTCACCCAGGGCCTGTCGGTGAGCGACGAGCCGGCGGTGTGGGTCCGCGATCTGACCGGCGCGCTGGTGGCGTGGATCGAGGTCGGCGCTCCGGACGCGGCCCGCCTGCACAAGGCGAGCAAGGCGTGCGGGCGGGTGGTCGTGTATTGCCACAAGGACATCGACGCGTACCTTCGGTCGCTCGCGGGCCACAAGATCCACGCGTCGGAGCGGGTGTCGGTGGTGGAGGTCGATCGCGCGCTGATCGCGGCCCTGGTCGCCCGGCTCGAGCGACGGACGGCGCTGCAGCTGTCGGTGTCGGAGGGCACGCTGTACGTCGACGCGGGCGGCGAGGCGCTCGCGATGCCGCTGGTCCGCCGCCCGGTTCACTGACTTTCCCCGCTCGACCGCTCGGGGCTGGTTTCCGGTTCACTGGCCGGCGGACGCTGCGGGGTCGACTGCGCCCGGCGCGGCCTCGGCGCGCTCCGCGGGGGAGACGGGCGGTGCGGGTGCCTCGGCGGCCCCGTCCGCGGGGAGCGCCGCCTGACCGGTCGTGGTCGTGGCGGTGGTCGGCGCCGTGGTCGGCAGCGGCGCAGGGGCGAACGGGGAGACGTCGAACCCGGTGGACAGCCACTCGCCGGGATCGACCGCGACCACGTCGACCTCGAGGCCCCAGTGGAGGTGCGGGCCGGTGCTCTGGCCGGTCGACCCGAGCGCGCCGAGCTGCTGGCCGGCCTCCACCTGGTCGCCCTCGCGGACATCGATCCGGTCGAGGTGGTTGTACGAGGTCGCGACGCCGAGCCCGTGGTTGACGATCACCACGTTGCCGAAGATCGCCTGCTCGTGCGCGACGAGCACCACCCCGGGCGCCGCGGCGCGGACCGGCGTGCCGCGCGGCTCCGACAGGTCGAGGCCCGAGTGGTAGCTCTTCCGCCCGTCGCTGTACGACCGGTACTTGCCGAACGGGCTCGTCAGCTCGGCCCCGGGGATCGGCTTCGCGAACGGCCCGGACCACCGCTGGACCGGCTGGGGGTGGGCGTACGCGGCGTCGCGCTCGGCCCGCATCTTCGCGATCGCCTCCTCGTCCTTGCGCGCGGCGACCTGCTTCTTCGACAGCTTGATGTACCCGCCCTCGGCGAACGCGGTCTGCGCCACCTCGAACGTCCGCTCGAGCCGGGCCTCGTTGCCGAGAGCGTCCTTCGCGGTGATCACCAGCGGGTGCGGTCCGGTCGGCTCCTGGATCTCGATCCCGCGCAGGCCGCGCCACACGTTCGACCCGGGCGTCCCGAACGCGTGCAGCGCGAACGTCTTCTGGACCGAGGGCTCGGTCGGCTTCGCGTCGATCACCGTCACCGTCGCGGTCGGGTCCACCAGCGGCTCGTCGCTCCGGACCCACAGCGCCCAGGTCTTGCCCTGG
>JBEBJW010000961.1:0-3522 GCA_040079715.1 Myxococcota bacterium
ACGAAGTGACCAGGGTGGGGCCCCCCGACGACGTGGCCTGGGCGCGGGCGGCGAGCCGGGCCCGCCACGCGGCGTCGAGGGCCTCCGGGTCCGACGCGGTCGGCGGATCGTCGGTCGGCTCGTCCGGGTCCTCGTCGAGGTCGACGATCTCCGGGCCGTCGCCGACCGTCGGCCCGTGGACCCGCACCCCGAGTCGCCGGCCGGACGGGACCCCGAGGACCCCGACCGCGGCGGCCCGGGACAGCGGGCGGAGCTCCGGGGCGGCCGGGACCGGCGTCGGGTGGGGATCGCCGCTGGGATCGTCGCCCGGGTCGACGCCGGACAGCCGCCCGGGCGCCGGGGTCGCCGACGACGCCGTCGCCGCCTCGATCACCGCGGGCACCCACTCGTCGTACGCGCCGCGGGCCAGCGCCCCGAGCGGTCGACCGCCGAGGGTCCGGGCGAGCGCCTTCGCGTCGCGGGCCGCGCGGGCCCCGGTCCGCGGCCGATCCGCTCGGCTCTTCGCCAGCATCGGCTCGAGGAACGCCCGGACCGCCGGCGACAGCGCGTCGAGCCGGGTCGCGGCCTCGCCGGCGAGGATCCGGTCCACGAGCTCGTTCGGCGGACCGGCCAGCAGCGGGGCCCCGCGCGCGAGCTCGGCCGCGATCGCCGCCAGCCCGTACAGGTCCGACCGGATGTCCTCCGAGTCGTCCTGGACCCGCTCGGGCGGGCTGTACCGGAACCCCGGGCCGGGCGGCTCGTCGGTGTCCTCGTCGAGCCAGGTCACCACCTCGACCGGGGGCACGCCGTATCCGAGCAGCGCGACCTCGCCGTCCGGGTACACCACGATCCGCCACGGGTTCAGCCCGCCGTGCGAGTACACGCCGACCGGACCGCCGGCCTCGGCGGCGGCGTCGAGCAGCGGACCGATCTTCGCGACGAGCTCGATCGCCGCGCGCTCCCCCGGGACCACCCCCGCCCGGGCGCACTGGTTGATCAACGCGGCGAGGAGCACGCCGTCGCCGATCTCGTACGCGAGGGTCGCGTGCTCCCGGTCGCGGGCGATCAGCGGCAGGACCCCCGGCACCCCCGGGTCCCCGAGGAACTCCGCGATCTCGTCCAGGCCCTTCTGGAGCATCGGGTGGCCCGCAAGGTCGGCGCGGAACCGCACGACCAGCCCGGGGATCCCGCCGGGGCCGTCTGCGCGTTGGAGCGTGCCCCCTGGGGCGTCGAGCGCGGGGGCACGGGCGGTGAAGCCGTCCGGGAGCGGGGTGTCCACCGCCCCACGATACACCGCCGGGCCGCGCCGGGCGACGCGGGCCCCAGCCGACCCCGGTGCGTGGTATCTTGGATCCGGTGTCACCTGTTCAGGAGGCAGAGCGCGCATGACCGATTCGGCACCGACCAGGCCGGCAGAGCCTGTCCGGCGGCCAGAGCCTCCCCCGCGGTCCGAGCCGGCCCACAAGCGGGGGACCGGCCCGCGGTGGTTCCGGGATCGCGACTGGCCGCTGCTCGGCCTGCTCGCGGTGCTGAACATCGGCAGCGCGTACACCACCGTGCTCGGCGCGCGTCAGATCCTGCCGTACCCGATGTCGGACGTGCTCGGGTTCTCGGTCCAGGGGATGCTGTTCCTGATGCTCGCCGGGTTCGCGGTCCGCGACGCCCCGGTGCGCAAGTGGGTGGTGGTGGCGCTGTTCGCGTCGGCCAGCATCTACACGAGCTTCTTCACCTACTACGGCGAGCTCGCGAAGGAGGCGGACCAGCGTCAGGAGCTCGACGTGGCGCTCCAGACCCACGCCACGTTCGTGTCGGCGGTGTACCAGCCCGCCCGGTCGCGGATCGACATGCTGTCGAGCGAGGCGGAGGCGCTGCTGGCGCTGGCCGAGCGCGAGGCGACCCGCGGCTCGGCGTCCGGGGTCACCGGGTACGGCCCGGTGGCCAAGAAGTACGCGGCCGAGGGCGCGGCGAAGATGGTCGAGGCCGAGCGGCTCCAGGCGGACCTCAACCGGCTGAAGGACAACTTCGAGTTCGGGATGACCGTGGTCGAAGACGGCGTCACCCGCGACCTCACCCCCGACGAGGTGTACCAGCGGGACCTCGCGGCGTGGCAGCTCGCCCCCGCCGACTGGAAGCAGGGCGTGCCGGTGCCGGTCCGCACCGCGTACGTCGATCTGCAGACCCAGGTGGCGCTGCTCACGCCGTACCACCGGGTGATGGCCGGCGATCTGCCCGCGATCACCGCCCTGACGCTCGCGTCGCTGGTCGACGGGATCGCGATCTTCCTCGGCACCGCGATCCACTCCCGTCAGCGCCGGCCGGTGGTCGAGTCGTGGACGGCCCAGGTCGCGTCGCTGATCGGCCAGGTCAAGAACTCGGGTGCCGTGATCCGCACCGCGTTCGGTCGGCCGGGCACGCCGGACGCCGCCCGCGAGGAGTCCCTGCTGAACGACGCGCTCCAGGTGGTCGACGTGCGGATCGCCGGGCGGGGGTCGGACTTCCTGACCACGTTCTACCAGGCGATCCACCCGGAGACGGGCGCGCTCGACTTCTCCGGGCTCCAGCGCCACCCGAACCCGACGTACCGGATCGCGTCCCGGATGCTGGTCGACCAGCTCCGGAGCCCGCAGCTCGGGTGGGTGACGGTCGACGACGGCTGGTGGAGCGTCCCCGAGGAGGTGTACCCCGAGGTCACCGCCTGGCTCGGGGTCCACATCCGTCGCGAATGCGAGGCGGAGGCGGAGGCGTCGGCCCAGTCGGGCGCCGAGCAGAGCCTCGAGCCCGAGCGCACGTTGCGGCTGGTGATCCCGGCGGCCTGAGCCACCGGGTCTCCGGGGGACCCGACACCGATCGGCCTCGGTGGGCCGCCGTCGGCGTCGGAACCGTCGGGCTGGCCCGACGATCGGATTCCGCTCGCAATCGGCGGTTTCGATTGCAAGGCTAGGCACTGTCGGGCGGCGACGACAGTCGCGCTGCGAGCCGCCCCGCCGGGATCGCTAGATTACGTAGCTTCGTCCGTATTGCATGGGTCTCGGTTGGAGATGGCATCACTGTTGCATAGACAGTAAGTGTCGCCGCAAGGCACCACCGCCCGGCGAACCACCAACCTGGAGAGAGACCATGAACCGCTTGATCCTGCTTCCCGCCCTGCTCCTGTCCGGCATCGCGTTCGCCCAGTCGGCCCCGGCGCCGACCCCGACGCCGTCCATGCCGTCCAGCCCGTCGACGACCACGCCGTCGACCACGGCCCCGGGCACCAAGGCCCCGGTCGCGAAGGCCGTGTTCGAGGACGTGGACATGAACAAGGATGGGTCCCTCGACAAGACCGAGCTGTCGAAGATGGCCGACCTGCTGCGTGACTTCAACATGATCGACACCGACAAGAACAGCAAGCTCAGCAAGAACGAGTACCAGGTGTGGATCGACAAGCAGAAGTCGACGACCCCGATGTGATCGACCGGTCATCCGGGAGGTCCGGCGGCCGCGGGGGGAGACCTCCGCGGCCGTCCGTCGTGGATCCACGGCCCCGTGCCGTGCCCCTGCCCC
>JBEBJW010000962.1:0-3521 GCA_040079715.1 Myxococcota bacterium
GTGCTGGCGGGGGCAGCGGGGCTCGCCGTCGCAGCCGCCGCGGGGGCGACCGCCGCGTGGTGGCGAGGAGAGGCCGCTCGTCGAGGTCCCCGCCCGCCGAACCTCGTGGTGATCCTGACCGACGACCAGGGGCTGAACGACCTCGGCTGCTACTACACGCCGCCGCCCGGCCTCGATCCGGTCGCGAAGATCGACACCCCGCGGCTCGACCGGATGGCGGCCGAGGGCGTCCGCCTGTCGACGTTCTACGTGGCGGCGTCGCTGTGCACCCCGTCGCGGGCGGCCCTGCTCACCGGGTGCTACCCGCCGCGGGTCGGGTTCGGCGCGAAAGACCGCGGGGTCGGCGTGCTGACCCCGGAGTCGCGCGGGGGCCTCGCGCCGGAGGAGGTGACCGTCGCCGAGGTCCTGCGGGACGCCGGGTACCGCACCGGCTGCTTCGGGAAGTGGCACCTCGGGCACCAGCCGCCGTTCCGCCCGACCCGCCAGGGGTTCGACGAGTACTTCGGGATCCCGTGGAGCAACAACCAGGCGCCGCTGGTGCTGATCCGCGGCGAGGAGGTGGTGCGGCGGATCGACGACACCACCCCGCTGACCGCGCCGTTCACCCGCGAGGCGCTCGGGTTCGTCGCCCGGAACGCCGATCGGCCGTTCTTCCTGTACCTGGCGTACTCGGCGCCGCACGAGCCGCTCGCGGTGCTCCCCTCGTTCCGGGGCGCGTCCGCTCGCGGGCGATACGGCGACGCGATCGCCGAGGTCGATCACCACGTCGGCCTGGTCCTCGACGCGCTGGTCGAGCACGGGATCGCCGACCACACGCTGGTCGTGTTCACGAGCGACAACGGGCCGTGGCTCGACGGCCCTCCGAACGCCGCGACCGGCGACGCGTTCCCGCTGCGCGGCGGCAAGGGCGAGCCGTGGGAGGGCGGGTACCGCAGCCCGTGCCTGTGGTGGTGGCCGGGGACCCTGCCGGCGGGCCGGGTGGTGGCGCCGCTGGTGACCGCGCTCGACCTGCTCCCGACGTTCGCCCGCCTCGGCGGTGCCGGGCTCCCCGCTGCGCCGATCGACGGGCACGACGCGTGGCCGGTGGTGGTCGGCGGGGCGCAGAGCCCGACCGACGCGTTCTACTACTACGCGCGGGGGCGGCTGGAGGCGATCCGCCGCGGCCGGTTCAAGCGGATGTTCGCGGTGCCGATCCGGACGCCGCCGATCGAGGCCGCGCTGTACGACCTCGAGGCGGATCCGGGAGAGACCACCGACGTCGCCGCCGCCCACCCGGAGGTGGTGGCGGAGCTCGATCGCCTGGCGGACGCGATGCGCCAGCGCCTCGGCGACGACCTGCGCGGGGTCACCGGCGCCGAACAGCGCCCGATCGGGTTCGAGCCGCCAGCCTAGGCTCGGAGCGGTCGAGCGGGAAACCAGCCCCGAGCGGTCGCCACTCGGCGCCGATTCAGTGGAAACCAGCCCCGAGCGGTCGCCACTCGGCGTCGATTCAGGGAAACCAGCCCCGAGCGGTCGAGCGGAAAAACTCAGTCGCGCTTGACGTAGGGGAGCAAGGACACCTGGCGGGCCCGCTTGATCGCCCGCGCCACCTGGCGCTGCTGCTTCGCGTTCAGCCCGGTCGCCCGACGGGGCAGGATCTTGCCGCGCTCGGTCAGGAACCGCTGGAGCTTGCGGATGTCCTTGTAGTCGACCATCTCGCCGGGCTGCAGGGGGGAGCTCTTCTTCCGCGACATCGGGACCTCGGGTACGTCGGAGAACACACGGAACTCGGCCCTCCCCTCCGCACCGAGCGACGGGGAGGCGCGACCGGACGAACGGCGACCGGCGCGTGACGGGCCTGCGTAACGCAACCCGTCGGTGGTGTCTATGCCCGCTCCGGATCCGGGTCCGGCTGGCACCGCGGGCACCAGTAGGTCGTGCGGCCGCCGAGATCCTCGCTCGCGATCGGGGTGCGGCACACCGGGCACGGCTCGCCGTCCTTCTTGTACACCGAGAACGGGTTCGGGCCGCCGAGGTTCACGTACACGAGCTCGTCGTGCTCGCCTTCGGCGTCGATCGACCACCGGAGCTGGGTGGAGATCGCGTCGTTCAGGGTCGCCCACTCGGTCGGGGTCAGCCCGTCTGCCTTGCGCCGCGGAGAGATCTTGGCCCGAAAGCAGGCCTCGGCAGCGTGGATGTTTCCGAGGCCGGCCACCCGATCCTGCTCCATCAGCGCGACCTTGATCGGCTTGCGCGACCGGACCCGGGCGGCGAGCGTGGCGGCGTCGACCGGCTCGAGCACGAGGTCCGGCCCTTGATCGCCCTTCACCCCGGCCGCGATCTCGGGCGCCGGGACCACCACCACGCACCCGAACCGCCGCCCGTCGAGGTACCACAGCGTGTGGTCGCCGAACCGGAGGGCGAGGCGCGCGAGGTCTGGCTGCGGATCGCCGGTCGGCCGTCGGACCCACTCGCCGGTCATCCCGAGGTGGCACAGCAGGCCGCGATCCCCGAACGCCCACCCGAGGCGCTTGCCGTACCGGACGGGCTCGTCGGGGACCCGCCCGACCAGCCGCGCGAGCTGCTCGGCACCGTCCGGCGCCACGTCCGACGGCTTGGTGGACAGCTGCTTGCGCACGACCGCGCGATCCACGACCGTGACCGCGTCCAGCGCGCGTCCGTTCGTCCACCGCGCGAGCTGGCGGCGACAGACCTCGACCTCGGGTAGCTCCGGCATGCCACCGTTGATACCGTGCGGCCGGCTGCCCCGCACGCGAGAGGACCGATGTACGTCCGAAGTGACTCGTTCCGACCGTACGACTGGCTCGATCCGAGGCTCGCGCTCGGCGCGTACGATCCCGCGTCGAACGTCCGGCTGTCGAGCAACCGCAACCCGCACCTCGCGTGGTCGGGGGTGCCTTCCGCCGCCCAGAGCCTGGTGGTGCTCGGGTGGGACGCGGACGTCCCGACCGAGGGCTCGACCGTGAACCGGCCCGGGGTCACCGTCCCGCTCGATCTGCCGCGCGCGGACTTCTTCCACTGGGTGCTGTGCGATCTGCCCGCGTCGCTGCGGGAGATCCGGGAGGGCGAGCACGCGTCGGCGGTGACGCCGCACGGCAAGCCGCTCGGCCCGAGCCCGTCCGGCGGCCGCCAGGGGCTGAACGACTACACCGGGTGGTTCGCGTCGGACCCGTCGATGTCCGGCGACTGGGCGGGCTACGACGGCCCGTGCCCGCCGTGGAACGACGAGCGCGTCCACGGCTACCGGTTCGCGGTGTACGCCCTCGACGTGCCGGCGCTGTTCCCGCAGGTCGGCCCGACCGACCGGTTCACCGGGCCGGACGTCCGGGCGGCGATGCGCGGCCACGTGCTCGACGAGGCGATGATCGTCGGGCGGTACGCGATCTGGCCGCCGGCGGTCGCCGGGCAGCGCTGAGCCCCGGGCCCGGTCTGCTCAATTTCCGTGTGAGCCTCCGGGCCCGGTCCGCTCAATTGCCGGATGGGGTGGGACGCAGGCGCATCAACGCAGCGCTGAATGGATC
>JBEBJW010000963.1:0-3521 GCA_040079715.1 Myxococcota bacterium
CTGGACGGAGCGGGCGCTGGCGCTGGGCAAGCCCGTGGCGCAGTTCGAGGCCGAAGCCGACTTCGACGCCCTTCGGACCGACCCCGACTTCGTCGCCCTCCTCTCCGTCGGTCGTTGACCGCGCGGTCCAGGACGCTCACCTCGACCGCCTTGGCCAGCGGGCTGCGTCTCGGCTGGGACGCAGCACCCGCCCGGTCGCCCGGAGTCCGTCGGCGGGGTCCCGGCGCACCACCAGGCGAACGCCGCCGGGGCATCCGGCGCGAGGCCGCCCCGGTTCAGGGTGCGGGCGAACATCCGGCGTCGCCGCAGAGGAACGTCGCAGCGTCGCCGTACCCGGTCCACCCGAGCCCGCCGGCGAACACGTCGTCGAGCAGGTTGTCGTCGGCGCCGGTGCCCCAGCTCGTGTCGGTCGAGTCGAGGCGGCCGTCCTCCAGGAAGGCGCCACCGCCCCGGTCGGCGGTGTTCCGGACCACGGTCGAACCGACGAGCTCGACCTGGCTCGCCGGGCCGAAGCTGCTGCGCACGACGTACACCGCGGCCCCCTGGGTCGCGACGTTGTCGGCGAGCGTGCTGCCGGTGATGGTCCCGTCGCCGAACGAGATCCACACCCCGGCGCCGGAGGCGGCGGCGTTACCGGACACCGTGCTGTCGCGCACCTCGAGCAGGCCGTCGAACCCGGCGACCCCGCCGCCGTCGTCCGCGGTGTTCTGGGTGATCGTGCAGCCGACGACCGTGCCGGTGCGGGCATACACCCCACCGCCGTTCGTCGCGACGTTCCCCGTCACCTCGGCGCCGTCGAGCGTGCTGCTGTCCAGGAACACGCCCGCCCCGATCGGCGCGACGTTGTCCACGATCCGCCCGCCGGTGACCGTCGCGAGGTACAGTCCGAGCCCGCCGGCCTGCGACCCGACGTTCGCCTCGATCGCCGTCGTCCCGAGCAGGCTGACGCTCCCCGACGCGATCGCGCCGCCACCCGCGATCGTCTCCAGGCCCCCGTTGTCGTGCACCCACACGTCGGTCAGCGACGAGGCGCCGTCGGCCGCGTAGAACCCGCCGCCGTGCCCGGGGCCGCCGAACGGATCCCACCCGCTGCCGGCGCCGAAGTTCCCGGTCCACTCCGACGCGCGCGCGGTGCAACTGCCGAGCAGCGCGACCCCACCGCCGTGCGCGCGGGCGAAGTTGCCGGTGACGAGACCGCCGGTCAGCGTCGCCGCCTCCAGCAGCACCCCGCCGCCGATCTGGGCGTCGTTGTCCGCGAGGGTCGCGTCGCCGAGATCGAGCGTCGCCCCGTTCGCCGCGTGGACCCCGCCGCCGCCGTCGAACGCGAGGTTCCGCTCGATGCGCACCCCGTCGCGCAGGACGAGCGTGCCCCCGGCGGGGACCGCGATCCCGGCGCCGACGTTCGCGCGGTTGTCGGCGACCACGCTGCGCTCGACGGTCAGGGTGCCGGGCCCGGCGAGCGCGATTCCGCCGCCGGCGGCGACGGTCAGCCCGCGGGTCACGGTGAACCCGGAGACCGTCGTTCCGCCTTGGACGGTGAGCGTCGTGCCCTGGTCGACCGCGTCGAGCACGGTGTCTTCGCTGCCCCCCTGCGCGACGAGGGTGAGCGGCACGGCGGCGACGAACGTGCCGACCCAGGTGCCGGGGCACACCCGCACCTCGCTGCCGTCGACGGCCCAGGACAGCGCGGTCGCGAGGTCGACCGTCGAGTCCACGCCGTCCACCGTGACGAGCCCGTCGTCGGAGGCGCGGTCGCAGTCGGTCACCCGGTCGTCGCCGCACAGGTCGGGGGCGCCGGGGAACACCGCAGCGTCGTCGTCGTCGCAGTCGACGTCCGCGGTGAACCCGTCCGCGTCCGCGTCCACGTCGGCTGCGCGCCCACCGGCCGGGGCTGGCCTCACGGGGTCCGGGTCCGTCGGGCGAGCCTGCTGGGACGTCCCCCCGGTCTCGGCGCACCCGCCGACCGCCGCAGCGACCGCGAGCCACCGTCCCCGCCGGCGCAGGGCCAACGCGGCGAGGACGACGCCCGCCGTCCACCCGGGGCCTGCCGTCCCGCCGGACGCGCACCCGCCGCAGCCGCCGGCCTCGTCCTCGCCGTCCCCGCTGCTGCTGCCGCCGTCGTCGTCGTCGTCGCCACCACCCCCACCGGTCGTTCCGTCACAGTCGGTGGTGCGCGCCGGGTCGCTGTCGTCGCAGTCGCCGCCTTCGGCGACGCCGTCGAGCCCGGGGCAGCCCTCGAACGCGCCGGCGGTGTCGCCGAGCCCGTCGCCGTCGTCGTCGGGGTACACCGTGGCGCGCACGCCCTCGTCGATCGAGCCGTCGCAGTCCTCGTCGCGGCCGTCGCAGGTCTCGGTCGCGCCGGGGGCGACGGTCGCGTCCCCGTCGTCGCAGTCGTCACCCGCCGCGGCTGCCGCCCCGGGCTCGCACACGTTGCCGACGATCGGTGCGGCGGCGTCGCCGGCGCCGTCCGCGTCGGCGTCCGCGTAGACCGTCCCGGTGTGCGGATCGAGGTCGCAGTCCTGGTCGATGTCGTCGCAGAGCTCCGGCGCGCCCGGCCTGCGGTCCGCGTCGGTGTCGTCGCAGTCGAACCGCGCGCTCGAGCCGTCGCCGTCTTCGTCGAGCGCGAGCGCGAGGTCCGCGGTCGGTCCGCCGGTCCACCCGATGTCCGAGACCGTCCCGTCGAGGTCGAGCACCGCCGGATCGCCGGCGTCGATCAGGGCCGAGCCGGGCACCGGCACGAGGTCCTGCGCCTGGGCCGGCGCGCCCGGACGCCACACGGCCAGCCCGGGATCGGCCGCGAGGTTCGTCGCCGGCAGGGCCCCGCCGGAAGCGAGGTCGCCGCCGAGGTTGTCGGAGAACAGGTTGTAGGCGAGCTGCACGCCGGTGCTCTCGATCGCCGGTCCGCCCTCGTGTCCGATGATCGCCGTGTTGCGCACCATCACCGTCGGGGTGTCGGCGCCGCGGATCACCGGGTCGGTCCCGTCCGCGCTGACGTTGCCGGCGATCGTGCACTGGTCGACGACCGCGGCGCTGTCCTCGAGGACCGAGATCAAGGCGGCGTCCTCGTTGCTCCACAACAGGTTGCCGACGAACAGGCCGTGCACGACCGACACGTCGGAGCCGCGCGCGAGGATCGCCGCGCCGAGGACGTTGTCGACGACCACGTTGTCGACGAAGCTCGAGCCAGCGGTCGCGTACGCGAGGTCGAGCAGGGCGCCCGCCGCGACGTTGCCGCGGAACTCGTTGCCGACGACGTCGAGGCCGGGGCTGCTCGACTCGGCCGCGAGGAGGTGGGGGACGCCGACGTTGTCCACGAACTGGTTGCCCGAGACGACCACGCCCTCGGCGGTGTACTCCGTGCCGAGGAGCGGGGAGGCCACGTTGTCGACGAGCTCGTTGTCGCGGAACTCCAGCGCGCCCCAGGCGTCGACGAGGTCGTACTCGGTGCGGCAGCCGCGGAACACGTTGCCGCTGACCACCGAGTCGCCGCTGAGGGCCATCCCCTGGATGCCGAGGACCCC
>JBEBJW010000964.1:0-3519 GCA_040079715.1 Myxococcota bacterium
CGTCGGATCGGGGTGGGGACCGGCCGAGGCTGGCTCAGCTCGCAGTCCGGCCCGCGATCAGGTCGCGCCACCGCGCGGCGGCGTGGAGCCGGCGCACGTTGTGGCACCTGCAGACCAGCGCCCACTCACCCCGCGCCTCGTGCAGCCCTCGCATCGAGAACGTCCGAACCCCATCGCCTGCTCGATCTGCCCGAAGACCGGCTCCGGGAGGACCCTCCGCGTGCGGGACCTGGTCCGCAAGTGGTCGTACCGTCGGGGCGGTCCGGACCTGCGGTCCCTCGGTCGCTCCAGCGAGGCGGACGGCGGGCCCGAGCGGGTCAGGAGCTGCGGGCGCTCACGGCCGGCGGGGCGTGACGATGATCCGCTGGAGCTCGTCCGGGTCGACCGGCTTGGTCACGTGCCGATCGAACCCGGCGGCCCGCGCGCGATCGAGGTCGTCGGCCTGGCCGTACCCGGTGAGCGCGACCAGCACGCCGCCGCCCCCGTCCGGCATCGCCCGGATCGCGCGGGCCACGTCGTATCCGTCGAGGTCGCCGGGCAGCCCGATGTCGCACAGGACCACCTCCGGGACGAACGCCCGCGCCCGGTCGATCGCCTGCGCCCCGTCGGACGCGACCTCGACCACGTGCCCGTCGTACTCGAGCAGCAGGCGCAGCATCTCCGCGGCGTCGTCGTTGTCCTCGACGATCAGGATCCGGCGCGCCGCTCCGCTCGGGAGCGGCTCGGGGTCGGCGTGGGTCGGCGGCTCCCCGAGCGGGAGGGTCACGGTGAACCGCGACCCGTGGCCGATCCCGTCGCTGTGGGCGTCGACCCGCCCCCGGTGGACCTCGACCAGCCCGCGGACCAGCGCGAGCCCGAGCCCGAGCCCGCCCCGGCTCTGGTCGAGCACCCGCTCTCCCTGGACGAACGGCTCGAACAGCCGGGGGAGCAGCGCCGGGTCGATCCCGGTCCCGGTGTCGGCGACCGAGATCCGGGCGTCGAACGCGCTCCCGTCGATCGCCACCGCGATCGCGCCGCCGCGGGCCGTGTACTTGCCGGCGTTGTGCAGCAGGTTGCTCACGATCTGCGCGATCCGGGTCGGGTCGCCCCGCACGTACAGCGGCTCGTCCGCGAGCGACACCTCGACGGCGATCCCGTCTCGCTCGAGATCGCCGCGGTGATCGTCCACCACCTCGGCCACCAGCGCGCCGAGCTCGATCGGCTCGGCGCGGATCAGCAGCTTCCCGGTGCTCATCCGCGAGATGTCGAACAAGTCCTCCAGCATCCGCGCCATGTGGCCGACCTGGCGGACGATCGCGTCGCGGGCGGCGATCGGCCCCCCGGACGACCGATCGAGCGCGAGGACGTCCGCCGCGCTCCGGACCGCCGCGAGCGGGTTCCGCAGCTCGTGCGCCAGCAACGCCAGGAACTGATCCTTGCGCCGATCGGCCTCCTCGAGCTCCTGCTGGGCGCTGACCCGCGCGGTCACGTCGAGGGTGCACCCGACCATCCGGACCACCCCGCCGGTCGCCGGATCCCGGACCAGCCGGGCCGAGTCGACCACGTGCCGCCAGCTCCCGTCGCGGTGGCGGATCCGGTACGCGCACTCGAGCCGGTCGAGCCCGGCCGCGAGCGCCGCTCCGAACGCGGCGTCCACCGTCCGGAGGTCGTCCGGGTGGACGAGGCTCCGCCACCACCCGCGATCCGCCGTCCGATCGTCCGGCTGGTACCCGGTCACGTCGACGAGGCCGCCGGTCTGGCGGACCCGGTCGGACCCCACGTCCCACTCGTACACCACCCCGCGGACGGCCTCCGTGGCGAGCCGGTACCGCTCCTCGCTGTCGCGGAGGGCGACCTCCCGGTCGCGGTCCTCGGTCACGTCGCGGGCGACCCCGAGCAGCTCGGACGGGCGCCCGTCGGCGTCGCGGGTGAACACCACCGATCGGACGTCGAACCACCGCCAGTCTCCGGTCGCGTGGCGCATCCGGAACCGCTGCTCGAGCCGGGCCCCGTCGGCGAGCCGCGCCACCGCCACGAGCTCGATCCGCAACGGCCCGAGGTCGTCGGGGTGGACCAGCGCGTCGAGCAGCCCCGGCCCGAACCCGGCGAGCTCGGACGGGCTCCAGCCGAGGATCCGACCGACCTCGCCGCTGGTGTACAGGCTGCGCCCCGCGGGGACCTCGATCACGAACAGGATGTCCGGTGTGGCGTCGGCCATCCGCTCGAACCGCCGCTGGGCCCGGACCACCCGCGCCTCGGCGTCGCGCACGTCCGCGTACAGCCGCGCGTTCTGGACCGCGCCCCCCACGCGGTGGGCCAGATCGACCGCGAGCTCGAGGTCCGCCTCGTCGAACGGCCGGTGGGCCCGGTCGCGGGCGAACGAGATCAGCCCCTCGACTGCGCCGTGGACCCGGATCGGCGCGAGGATCAGGCTCCGGAGCCCGAGGGCGCGGCTGGCGGCGAGGTGCTCGGCCCAGACCCACGGGACGCCGTGGGCGCCAGCGACGAGCATCGCGTCCGTCACCTCCGCCACCAGCACCGGACCGGACGAGCGGAACGCGCGGACCTCGTCCGGACGCGGGCCCCACTTCGTGAACGCGCCCTCCGCGAACGCGCGGACCGCCGGATCCGCGTGGTGGAACGCCGCCCGGCGCACCGTGTCGTCCGGCTCGAACAGGTCGACCACCGCCCAGGTGGAGAACGCCGGGACCGCGAGCTCGACCACCTTCCGGAGGGTGGTCCCCGCGTCGAGCGAGGCGGCGAGCTGCTCGCTCGCGTCGGCGAGGAACCGCTGCCGCTCGGCGTCGTCGCGGGTCTGCTCGTACAGCGCCGCCCGCTCGAGCACGACCGCGCACTGGCTCGCGAGGGTGTGGATCATCGCCAGATCGTCCGCGTCGAACGTCCGCGGCGCGTCGAACCCGAACGCCACCGCCCCGACCACCCGATCGCCCGACCGGAGCGGCGTCGCCACGCTCGCGCGGGTGCCCTGGACCCCGACGATCCGGGCCATCGACGGCGCGTCGGCGATCAGCGCCTCCGGCGACTCGTGGACGAACGTCCGCCCCTCGTGGAACGCCCGCGCGAGGGGGAGGTCCGAGTCGACGGGGAACGTGGCCCAGTCGCGGCGGACCGCGTCGGCGAGCGTGCCCGAGTCCACCAGCGCGAGGTGACCGGGCCGCTCGGCCGGGACCACGAACACCGACCGTTGGGCGCCGATCATCGCCCGCCCGTGCTCGGCGACCACCCGGCGGACCTCGGTCGGGGTGACCGCGCCGGCCAGGGCCGCCGACAGCGTGTGGAGCGCGGCGATCCGTCCGGTGTGCCGCCGCCCGGCCTCGATCCCCGCCAGCGCCGCGCCGAGCCGGGCCCCGAGCTCGGCGACCAGCGCCGGATCGACCGGTCCGTCGAGCCCGCTGACCGCGATCGCGCCGCGGACACCCTCGAGCCCGTGGACCGGAGCGACCACCGCTCCGTCGCTCAGCGCTCCGCGAGACCCCGCGGCCGCGGGCCGGTCGATCGTCACCGTCACCCCGGCGAACC
>JBEBJW010000965.1:0-3518 GCA_040079715.1 Myxococcota bacterium
AGATGCGCGGCGCACCCTCCATCGCCGTTTCGGCACCCTCCCATAGCGGCCGGTGCGGCCGTACCAGGGACCGGGCGCCCGCGGCATCCACCCACCGTTCGCGCCGCCGATCCGCCGCGGGGACGGGCGCCCGCGGCATCCACCCACCAGCTCGCGTGGCGACGCCTCCCCCGGGACCGGGCGCCCGCGGCATCCACCCACCGTCCCGCCCACGGCGACACCGTCCCCGGGACCGTCTCAGTCCCCGAAGAACCCGAGGATCGCGGCCGGCGCGTCGTCGGACCACGCGTGCAGCCCGAGCGGCGCGATCTCGACCGCGGTGTCGACCCCGGCCTCGGCGAGCCGCTCCTGGTACGGCCACATCGTGACGATCGGGACCACCGGATCGAGCTTGCCGTGGAGGAACAGCGTCGGCGGGTGGGCGTCGAGCGCAGCGTCGTCCGGGACCGAGCACACCGGGCCCGCGCAGGTCTCCCAGCTCGCCGACGCGATCGCCACCGCCCGGAACCGGTCCGGCCAGGTGTTCGCGACCCGGCTCGTCATGTACCCGCCGCTCGAGATGCCGGCGGCGACCCAGTCGGTCGGGTCCGCCGGGCCGAACGTCCCGTCGGCGACGGCGTCGAACAGCGCGGTCATCAGGTCGAAGTCCGGCGAGGACTCCCAGTTGCCCGACCAGCCCGGCAGGTTCGTGTTCCAGCAGGTCAACCCGGCCCCGAGCGCCTCCGGCGTGAGCACGAGGTAGCCCGCGTCGAGCAGATCCCGGGTCAGCTCGACCTGGTGGTACGCCCCGAACGGCGCGTACTTCGGCGACGACCAGTAGGTCTCGGCCGGAAACAACGAGCCCTGGAACAGGATCGCGACCGGCCACCCGTCCGCCGGGGCCTCCCCGTCGGGCGCCTGCCACAGCACGCGCCGATCGTCGACCTTCGTCACCTCGTGCGCGCACGACAGCGAGGTGGCCTTGGCCTCGCACCCGTCGTCCGGCGGGTTGCACCCGACCAGACCCCCGAGCCACAGCTTCCACAGCACGGCGTTCATCGCCCCGAACCGTAACAGGTTCCGTGGCGCTCAGTCGACCGGGGCCCACCCGACCCCGATCCCGTCGGACCACGCGGTCCACACGCGATCGTCGGCGGTGAACACGGTCTGATCCGGGCGCCGACACGCGCCCCCGCGCCACCCGTCGGGCGACCACACCCACAGCCGCGGCGACGACAGGCCGAGGTGATGGAGATCGTCGAACCCGAGGGCCGCCGCGGGCCCCGTCTCCCACCCCGCCACGTCGGCGACGAACCCGTCGAGCCCGGGCGGCAGCGCGCGGTGGCTGTCGAGCGGGGTGACTGCACCCCCGGTCGGGGCCCCGGTGTACAGATCGACCGCGATCGTGGTCCGCGCGGCGTCGAACCCGTAGCTCAGCCCGACCACCCCGGGCTCGGCGGTCGGCGTGAGCACCGGCTGCCACGGGAACGCCCCGCCGGGGAGCGCCCCCGGATGGACCTCGGCGCCGAGCGCGAGCCCAGGCGCCGGATCGTACGCGGCCCACACCTCCTGCGACAGCCAGGCGGCGAGCTCGGTGCCCTCGGTCGGGTCCGGCGCGCACGGCACCGCCATCGTCCAGGTCCGGAGCGGGCCGAGCTCGCAGAACGTGGCCATCACCTCCTCCCGGCGGGAGGCGGCGGTGTGGAACCCGGAGGACGGCCGGGGATCGGAGGAGTCCGGGTCGAACAGCCCGTCCGCCAGGGCGTCGAACAGGGTGGACGGCTCGGCGACGAGCTGCTCCTCGGCCTCGAGCGCGTGGCACAGCTCGTGGCGGACCGACGGACCGATCCGCTCGATCTCCTCCGGGAGGGTGATCCGCCGGGTGGCGGGGTCGTACCGGCCGAACACGTCGACCGCCTCGAGCGAGATCGCCGACAGGTGCACCCGGCCGGCGCCGGCGGCGTCGTCGAACGCCTGGAGCTCGGCCCGCACGGCGTCCCGGACGTCCTCGGTCCCGCCGAAGATCGGCGTCTCGGCGAGCGGGGCGGGGGCACACCCGAGCGACGCGAGGACGACCATGGTCCACCATCGCACGGTCCCCGGCGATCCGGCCAGTGTTCTCACCAACCCTCCAGCGGCGTCCACCGGATCGCGTTCGGCTCGCCGGTCCCGGTGACGATCTCGTCGCACTGCACCGCCCCGGTCCACACCGGGACGTGCGCCGCGTCGTACTCGACCAGGAACGGCCCGTTGCAGGCGACGTACGCGTGGCCGTCCGCGGTGTCGATCGCGGTGCCCTGGTACTCGCACACCAGATCGTCGACCGGCCACGCCTCGTCGACGACCGCGACCTTCGCCACCTCGTCGACAGTCAGCGCGAGCGCGCGCCGGTGGTGGTTGTCGAGCAGCATCAGCCGCCCGTCGAACCGCGGATGCACGTCGTGCTGGTTCTGGAACGACGGCGGATCGACGCCGGACCACTGGACGTCGAAGTCCTGGCCGAGCTGGCCGGACACGTCGCCGGCGAGGGTCCACACCACGTCGCCGAACGTCGGGCTCGCGAGGTCCCCGTCGATCTTCAGGATCGTGCTCTGCTGGAACGACGACAGCAGGATGTCGCCGTCGTCCTGGACGTACAGCGTGTTCAGGTGGGTGAAGTCGCCGCTCGCGTCCGGCGGGATCGGCAGCCGCTCGCCGGACCACCACCGGGCGACGGTCGCGCCGAACGCGTCGAACACCAGGAACCCGTCGAGCTTGATCCCGTAGTCGATCGAGTACAGCGCGTAGTAGTGGCCGTCCCGGAGGAACACGTCGTGGTGGAGCTCCTCGAAGTAGTCCACCCCGAACGTCAGCCGCAGCCGGTCTCGCCCGCGCAGGTCGAGGTCCACGAGCTGCACGTCCGTCTCGCCGAGCACGGTGTGGTCGTCGGTGAACCGCAGCAGGTGCATCCCGCCGAACCGCCCGATCGCGCCGAGCGACTCGTACCACACGACCTGCCCGGACACGGCGTCGAACACGACCGCCACCGGGTCGGTGGTGCACGGATCGTTGGTCCCGAGGTACTGCGCGGTCGACGATCCCGTCACCGCCAGGGTCGCGCCGAGGGTCGACGCCCCGGTGACCAGCTCCGCCCCGACCGTCCGCAGCTCCGGCCACGCGACCGCGGCGGAGGTGACCGTGTAGGCGGTCGACGGGGTCATGAAGTACAGCCCAACGTCGTGATCGACCGCCACCGCGTCCGAGACGTGGGTCCGCTCGACCCCGGACCCGTCGGTCGGCGCGAACCGGACCTCGACCGGCTGCGGGGGCTCGACCGACACCGCGCAGTCGAACCGGAGCGGGTTCCACGACGGGGCGCAGCTCGCCTCCAGCCGGGTCGGCACGCCGTAGCTCGTCGACGTCGTGGTGGTGGTCGTGGTCGTCGACGTCGTGGTCGTGGTCGTGGTCGGGGTGGACGGCGCGGGCGTCGACGGCTCGGGCGTCGGCGTGGGGATCCCGTCGGTCTGCGCGGTGAACGGATCCCCGGCGCACCCCAGCCC
>JBEBJW010000966.1:0-3517 GCA_040079715.1 Myxococcota bacterium
GCGGTGGTGATCGTGCCGTCGCTGATCAACAAGGCCACGATCTGCGACCTCGAGCCCGGCCGCTCGCTGGTCGAGGGGCTGGCCCAGCGCGGCCACGACGTGTACCTCGTCGACTGGGGGATCCCGGCGGACGAGGACGCCGACGAGGACGTGGGCTACGTGCTCCTCACCCTGCTGCACCACAGCATCAACCGGATCGCCCGCCACGCCGGGGTCTCCGGGGTCCACCTGTTCGGGTACTGCATGGGCGGGACCCTCGCCGCGATGTACGCCGCGCTCCGGCCGGCGCGGATCCGGTCGCTGTCGACGCTCGCCGCCCCGGTCGCGTTCGCCGAGGCCGGTCGGTTCCGGGATCTCGTCGTCGGGCTCGACGTCGACGCCGCGTTCCCCGTCGGCCGGCTCGTGCCGGTCGAGGTGATGAAGCCGGCGTTCCAGCTCCTCGACCCGGGCGGTGCGCTGTCGAAGTACGTCGCGATCGACGCCGCGGCCGACAGCGAGCACACCCTGCGCCGGGCGATGGTCCGCGAGCGGTGGCTCGAGGAGAACGTGCCGGTGTCCGGGGCGTTCGCCCGGGAGTTCGTCCGCTCGACCTACCAGCAGGACCTGCTCGCGACCGGCGGGTGGTCGATCGGCGGCGAGCGTGTCGATCTCGGCGCGATCCGCGCCCCGACCCTGGTGGTCGCGTGCAGCAAGGACTTCGTCGCCCCGCTCGCCTCGGTCGCCCCGCTGGCCGCGCAGGTGCCCGGCGCGCGGCTCGAGGTCGTCCCGAGCGGCCACATCGGGGTGGTCGTCGGGTCGTTCGGTCCGTCCACGTTCTATCCGATGCTCGACGGGTTCTTTCGGGGGGTTTCGCCATGATCGCGTCCAGTGCAGCGCCGCGAACCCGGTCGTGGCTCGGGGCCCACGCCCGGTTCCGTCCGACCGCCGAGGCCGTGTACGACGCGACCGCCGACCGGCGGTGGACCTACGCCGCGCTCCACGACGACAGCCTGCGGTGGGTCGCGCGCCTGCGCCGGGAAGGCGTCGGTCCGGGCGACCGGGTCGCGGTGCTCGCCCCGAACCGCGGCGAGACCTTCGCGCTGCTGTTCGCGTGCGCCGAGCTCGGCGCGGTCCTGTTCCCGATGAACTGGCGGCTGTCGGTGGAGGAGCTGCGGTGGCAGCTCGCGCACGCCGCCCCGAAGGTCCTGCTGACGGATCCGAAGTACCGCGACTGCCTGGGTCCGTCGCTGGCGATCGACGAGGACCCGGGGTCGGACCGCGAGGAGGGCCCGGGCAGCCCGCTCGACGCGCCGTGGCAGCTGATGTACACCTCGGGGTCGACCGGACGGCCGAAGGGCGCGCTGCTGACCCACAGCCAGCTCGCGTGGAACGCGGCGAACACGATCCTCGCGTGCGAGCTGACCCCGGCCGACGCGACGCTGACGTTCACCCCGCTGTTCCACACCGGCGGGATGAACTGCGTGTCGACGCCGCTGCTGTTCCGGGGCGGGCGGGTCGTGCTGACCGCCGGCCTCGACCCGGCTCAGGTGTTCGCCCTGGTGCCGTCGGAGCGGATCACCGTCCTGATGGGCGTCCCGACGATCTACCAGCTCCTGGCGGACCACCCCGGGTTCGACGCGGCGGATCTCACGACGGTCCGCGACGCGCTGTGCGGAGGCGCGCCGCTCGCGATGCCGCTGCTCGAGCGGTGGCTCGACCGCGGGGTCCCCCTCCGGCAGGGGTTCGGGATGACCGAGGTCGGACCCAACTGCTTCTCGATGCCCCACGCGAAGGTCCGCGAGAAGCTCCCGACGGTCGGGCTGCCGATCCACCACGTCCGGATCCGGGTGGTGGACGGCGCGGGCGACGACGTCCCGACCGGGTCGCCGGGCGAGCTGCTGCTGTCCGGGCCGATCGTGTTCGGGGGGTACCTCGACGACGAGGCCGCGACCGCGAAGGCGATCGACCGGGACGGGTACTTCCACAGCGGCGACGTGGTCAGCGTCGACGCCGACGGGTTCGTCACCGTGCGGGGTCGGATCAAGGAGATGTTCATCTCCGGCGGCGAGAACGTGTACCCGGCCGAGGTCGAGGCGGTGATCCTCCAGCACCCGGACGTGGCTCAGGCGGCGGTGATCGGCGTGCCGGATCCGCGGTGGGGCGAGGTCGGGCACGCGTTCGTCGAGCCGAAGCCCGGGCACGCAGTGCAGGCCGACGAGATCCTCGCGTTCGTCGGTCCGCGGCTCGCGCGGTTCAAGCAGCCGAAGCGGCTCGAGGTCCGGGAGATCCCGCGCACCGCGAGCGGCAAGCTCGACAAGGTGGCGTTGAAGTCGCTGACCGCGCCGGCCTGACCGCCCCTACGGCAGCGAGCCGAGATCGGTGTTCGCGACCCACCCGGAGGCGCCGCCGAGGGACTCGACCAGCGCCCACCCGTCGCGGAGCGCGCGGATCCCGACCACGTCGCCCTGGAAGACCGCGGTGGTCCGGGCGGTGCCGTTGGGCTGGTCCCGGAGCGGCACCTTCGGCGATCCGATCACCCGGACCGCGACCCACGCCGCCTTGCCCTCGGCCGCGAACGTGGCCGGAGCGGCGTCGGCGAACTTCGTCGCGGTGCACCCGGCCGGCTCGGCCACGAGGTGGAGGCCGAGCTTGCCGTCCGCCCCGACCGTGACCGTCCCCTTGATCGGCGGGGACCCCGGGGCGGCCGCCGCGATCGGACCGGTGCCCGCCGTGACGGTGCCGCGGACCGCGAACGCGCAGCCCGCGCCGAGATACCAGCCGGTGAGCTCGCGGGTGGCGGGGTCGAACCCGACCGTGAGCCCGCCGTACCGTCCGGACGCGATCGCCGGGGCTGCCGGGGCCGGGGACGCCACCGGAGCCGGCGCCGGAGGTCGCGTCGCCGGATCCGCCGCAGACGCCACCGCGAGCCACCCGAGCACCACCATCGAATACCTCCGGACCGGGTCGACAGGTCGCCCGACGGCCGACCCCCTATGGGAGTAGCTCGATCCCGAGGATACCCTGCGCGATTGCAACCACGACGGATACCACGCCGATCCAGGGGTGGATCGTGCGGAGTCGTGGGTCGCGCGAGAACGCGCGGGTGGCGAGGCCGGCGGCGCCCATCGACGCGATGGCGGTGCACCCGACGGCGAGGTGCCAGGTCTCCCCGACGGTCAGGTCGTCGCGGAGCCACACGGTGCTGGCGAGGCCGGTGGCGCCGGACAGGACCATCCCGCCGAGCGCCCACGGGGCCCACTTGCGGTGGATCCGGCGGGCGGCGGTGGACGCCTTGGTCCCGCGCCGCGCGATCAACCCGCGCGACATCACCCACACCGAGAACAGGATCGTGATCGTGCCGAGCACGGGGTGCACGAGCGCCATCGAGCCCGGGTAACCCGAGGGGGCGTGCCGGCGCGAGCGGACGCGGCATGTGCTGCCGCAGGACTCGGTCGAGCGGGGGTGCCGGCGCGAGCGGATGCGGCATCTGCTGCCGCAGGACTCGGTGGGCGGGGGTGCCGGCGCGAGCGGATGCGGC
>JBEBJW010000967.1:0-3513 GCA_040079715.1 Myxococcota bacterium
ATCCCGGCCGCCACCCGGACGGCGTACCACGCCGCCGCCCCGACTGCCCCGGCGCCGATCCCGAACGCGAGGCCGCGCGCGAGCTCCGTCACCGTCGGGCGCCGCCCGAGCTGGTGGTCGATCGCCGGTTGGCAGGCCTCGCACACCGTCACCTGGCCCGCGAGCCAGAACCGGGCGACCGAGGCGCCGCACACCGCGCAGGTGCGGGCGCCGGCGAACTCGGCGGTCTCGAACTGCACGCCCACCTCCCGGGGCGGAGTGTACGCCAGGTCGCGGCCCGGTCACCGTCCCGATACAGGGAGGTCCCGACGAAGGGTCCCGGTGCCGCTCGTCCTGTTGAACAAGCCGTACGACGTGCTGTGCAAGTTCACCGACGCGACCGGTCGGGGCACGCTCGCCGACTGGGTCCCGATCCCGGACGTGTACCCGGCCGGGCGGCTCGATCGCGACAGCGAGGGGCTGGTGGTGTTGACCGACGACGGCGGCCTGCAGCACCGCCTGTCGCACCCGCGGTACGGCAAGCGGAAGGGGTACTGGGTCCAGGTGGAGGGGACGCCGACCGAGGCCGCCCTCGACCGCCTCCGCGCGGGGCCTCCGATCGGCGGGCGTCCGACCGCGCGGTGCGACGCCCGGACGATCCCCGAGCCGGCGGGGCTGTGGCCGCGCGAGCCGCCGATCCGGGTCCGGAAGTCGGTGCCCGACGCGTGGCTCGAGCTGTTCGTCACCGAGGGGATGAACCGCCAGGTCCGCCGGATGACCGCTGCGGTCGGGCTACCGACCCTCCGGCTGATCCGGTTCGCGGTCGGGCCGTACGTGGTCGACGGGCTCGCGCCCGGGCAGTGGCGGGTGGTCGCGCCGCCGCCGCGTTAACCAACGTCCGTGCCCCCGCTCCTCCGATGGCTCGCCGCGTTCCGCCGCGGTTGGCGCCTGGTCGGTCTGGGTTCGCTCGGCCTCGGGCTCGCCGCTGCCGCAGGCGTCGCTGCGCCGATGCTGGTCGCCCACGCGATCGACGTCGACCTCGCGGCGCACGACCGCGCCGGGCTGCTCCACACCTGCCTCGCGTACGTCGGGGTCGTCGCGTTCGGGTGGCTCGCGACCCTCGGCGCCCGGATCGCGCTCGAGATCGCCGCTCAGCGCGCGATGCTCGACCTCAAGCAGCAGCTGTTCGATCACCTGGTCGACCACGACGTCGCGTTCCACGACGAGGTGCCGTCGGGCTCGCTGATCGGCCGGATCCAGGGCGACATCGAGGCGCTCCGGATCCTGTTCGTCGAGGTCGTGCTGTCGCTGCCGGCCGATCTGGCGCTGATGGTCGGGATGTTGGTGGTGCTGCTGTGGCAGGCGGGGTCCCTCGCGTGGCCGGTGGTCGCCATGATGCCCGCCCAGCTCGTGTTGTTCTGGTTGTTCCGGCGGATCGCGCCCCCGCTGTTCGTCCGGCAGCGGGCTGCGGTGTCGCGGATGACCGCCACCCTGACCGACACGATCCGATCGCTCCCGGCCCTGCGGGCGCTGGACCGCCACCGATGGGCGCGCGATCGGGCGGTCGAACGGATCGGCGCGTCGTACGCGGCGGACATCACATCCGGTTGGCAGCCGATGTGGTACTTCAACGCGATCCAGGCCGTCCGGGCGGTCGCGACCACCGCGATGATCGTGTACGGCTCGATCCGGATCGCCCACGGCGCCGCGACCGTCGGGCTCCTGGTGATGGGGCTCGCGTACCTCCGCCAGCTGTTCGCGCCGCTGATGCGCCTGTCGAACCACCTCGCGACCCTCGAGCGGGCCCGGGCGAGCGCGGTCCGCTTGGCGGATCTGCTCGATCGCCGGCCGACCCTGGTCGACGCCCCGGGGGCGGTCGACTGGCCGGGCGTCCGGTCCGGGGTGGCGCTGACCGACGTCACGTTCCGGTACACCGCCGACGCGCCGGTCCTGCGCGGCGTGACGATCGAGGTCCCGGCGGGGGCGCGGGTCGGGATCGTCGGGCCCACCGGCTCGGGGAAGTCGACGATCGTCGACCTGGTGCTGCGGTTCCGCGACCCGGACGGCGGTGCGGTCACGGTCGACGGGGTCGATCTGCGGTCGATCCGGGTGTCGGCCCTCCGCGATCGGACCGCGCTGGTCCTGCAGGACGTGCGGCTGCTGCCGGGCACCGTGCTCGACAACCTCGGGTGCGCGCCGGAGGCGGCCCGGGCCGCGCTGGACTCGCTCGGGGCGGAGCTGCCGCTCGATCGGCGGGTCGACGACGACTCCCTGTCGCGCGGGGAGCGCCAGCTCGTGACGTTCGCCCGCGCGGTGGTCCGCGATCCGGACCTGCTGGTGCTGGACGAGGCCACGAGCGCGGTCGATCCGGTCACCGAAGCGGTGGTCCAGCGGGCGCTCGATCGGCTGATGTCCGGGCGGACGGTGCTGGTGATCGCGCACCGGCTCGAGACCGTGCGGCGGTGCGATCGGATCTACGTGCTGAGCGCCGGCGCCGTGGTCGAGCACGGCACTCACGCCGAGCTCGTCGCGCGCAACGGGGTGTACGCCGAGCTCGTGCGGCTCCAGGCGGCGGCGTGATCGCGGATCTGCGGGTGATCGCGCGGTGGATGGCCCGCGGCTGGGGTCCGCGCCCCGGTTGGCTGGCGTTCCTGCTCGGGTGGAGTGCGGTGTCGGCGGCGCTGAACGTCGGGTTCCCGCTGCTGTGGCAGCGCGCGATCGACGAGATCGGGACCGGCGCCGCCCCGACCCGGATCGCGACCCTCGGCGGATGGATGGCGGTGACCGGGCTCGCGCACGCCGCGGTGTACTTCGTGCTCCAGGGCGCGCGGGCGGTGATCAACGCGCGGCTGACCCGGGACGCGCGCGTGGCGCTGCTCGACGCGATCACCGCGGCGCAGCCGGACGCCGCCCGGCGGTGGCGCCCGGGGGACGTGGTCGCCCGCGCCCACGACGACGCCGGCGAGAAGTCGAGCTGGTTCCTGTGCAGCGGGATCTTCCGGGCGTACGAGGCGGTGCTGGTGTCCGGCGGGGCGCTGATCGCGATCGCCGCGCTCGAGCCTTCGCTGGTCGGGTGGCTGCTGCTCCCGCTGCCGGTGTTGATCGCGGCCCAGGCGGCGGGACAGTCGTCGCTGTCGACCCGGAACCAGCGGGTCCAGACGGCGGTGAGCGCGGTGTCCGACCAGCTCGCCACCACGTTCGGCGCGATCCGGACCGTCAAGGCGGCCGGGCTCGGACCCCATGTGCGGCGGGCCTTCGTGTCCGCGGCGCGGGACCAGCGCGACGCCGAGGTCGCGTCGGCGATCGTGATGCAGGGGATCGGCCTGCTGTACCAGTACGGTTGGCAGCTAGCGGTGGCTGGGTTGTTGCTGTTCGGCGGGCTGGCGGTGCTCGACGGGGAGATGACCCTCGGGAGATACGTCGCGCTCGAGGGCCTGGTCGGGATCATGGTCTGGCCGATGTTCGACTTCGGGATCCTGGTGTCGCGGCTGCCGCAAGCGGCGGTCGCCCTGCGTCGGCTGGACGAGCTGCTGG
>JBEBJW010000968.1:0-3509 GCA_040079715.1 Myxococcota bacterium
GGTCGGGAGGGCACGGCCTCGGCGCCGAAGAGCCCGGTCAGCGCGGCGCCGGCAGGACGACTCCCTGGAGACGGGCTCAGCAGGTCTCGGACCAGGTCCGCGACCCACGACGGGAGGTCTCCTCGCGCCGCGGCAGGATCGGCACCCGGACCAGGCGGGGGCTCACCGACGAGGGCGGCGTACAGCAGGGCGCCGAGTCCGAAGAGGTCCAGCGACGGAGAGACCACGTGATCGAGGAGCTCGGGAGCAGCGTATCCGGCCGTCCCCGCGTGGCCGTCCGCCGATGCCCCGACGGGGCGTACGGCGCCGAGGTCGACCACGAGCGGGTGGCACTCGTCGTCCAACAGCACATTTCCGGCGGACAGATCGCGGTGGACCCAGCCCGCGTCGTGCAGCCGGGCTACCGCGCGCGATCGTGCCGAATGCGGCGGACACGGCCTTCCACGAATTGGGGAACGGACGATCTGGTCCCGCACCGATCAACGCCAGGCCGGGCAGCAGGTGGAGGCCGCGGACCCGCTGGAGCACCAGGAACGGCACCCCATCGCGCTCGCCCAGCTCGCGGACCGCGACCAGCCCTGGACCGGCCGCCTCGCACAGCGCCGCCGCTTCCCGTCGGATCGCTTCGCGGCCCGGCGCCGAGGTGGGCCATTTCAGCGCCCACGGCTGCCCAGCGGCGTCCTGCACGCTGTACACCACCGCCGACCCGCCTCGGCCGAGGACCCGTTCGACGGTGTACGACCCGATCGTCTGCACGCGACGGACGATACCGCAGCGGGACGGTCCGCGGACGGTCCCATCCAGTCCGCTGGTGCCGACGGTTCGCGATCGACCTTCAAACGGATTAACGCCGTCTTTTAGGTGGTAGCGGATGGCGGGACCCTTGCTCCTGGTCCTCCCGGCCGGTTGGCCGAGGAGGTCTCATGCGCACCATCAGCGTGTTGGTCGGGTTGGGGGTGCTCGCGCCGAGCGCTGCCGTCGCGGGAATCTACGTCGGCAATCCGCCCCAGCTCTCGATTACGATCGATCGACCCGCACACGACCTCGGCTCGGCCGACGTCCTGCTCACGAGTGTCCGTCTGTGGGGGTGCGGCTCCGGACTGATTGACGTGCCGGTCGGGGAGTGGGTCGACCTCGCGGAGCCGTTGGCCCTCGCGGTTCCGGTCGGTTCGTGGTGCCGTGCGACTGTGCTCTGGGGTAGCCCGATCGAGATCGTTGGCGTGGGATCGACGTGGGCCCTGTCGGTGACCGACCCTGCCTCCGCGGGGTCGCTCGGGTCGGCGGTCGGGTTCGAGCGGAGCGAGCTGCTCTGGGGGGCCTACGTCGGCCAGGGTCCGAGCATCGCGTTCAGCCTCCTTCCGTAGCCCACGGGGTCGACGTCGCAGCGGAGACCGGGAACAGCTGGACCGAGACCAGGTACACCCGGTCGCCGGGGTTCTGTTCGCAGCACTGCAGGAGCTGGGCCTCGAACCGCTGAGCCAGCTCTTTGACCTCCGGCAGCGCCCCGGCGGCGACCACCGCGGTGAACGTCGCGACGTGTCGCTCGGGGGGCGGGAACTCGTCGATGGCGTCGGAGGCCCGGCGCAGCGCCCACCGATGGTACTCACGCGCCGCGGCGCCCACCGCGGCTGCGTCGACTTCGGTCCCCGTGGTCCAGGTCTCCGCGACCGGCATCAGCGCACCGTCCGCTCCCCGCGCGAGCACGCCGAGGTCGACCAGGGTCTCGAGCGCGTCCAGCGCCTCGATCTCGGTGATCCGCGGCCTCAGGATCGCCGCGATCCACGCCGGGTCGTCCTGGAACCCGGGGCACCGCGCGAGCTCGGCCACCGCCGGGTAGTACCAGTGATTCAGCAGCCGCGCCATGGGCTCGGTGATCGCCTGGGCGCGTTTGATGCGCCGTCGAGCCAGGATCCGGTCGCGGGCGGCCCTCCGCTCGAGCAGGCTGCTGCCGTGCTCGACCTGGACCAGGTCTACGAACCACTGGACCTGGTCGTCCTGCAGGTCGAGCGCCCGACCGAAGTCCGGCGCCCGCCTCGGCTCGAGATCGCGCTGCTGGCGCAGGATCTGCGACACCAGGGTCACCGACACCCCCGCACGGACCGCGAACGTCCGCATCGACGGCCGGCCCGCCCGCTCGCGGAGCCAATCCCGGAGGTACGCACGGTAGTCGCTGTAGTCGAGGAGGTCCATGGGCGAATGGTGAGCGCAGCCTGCAGCCGTGTCAACGCGTTCGCTCGCGCTCGCGCACGCTCGAGTCGAGGTGGTGTTTGCCGACGGTAAACACGCTGTTGTTGGCCAGGCCTCCAGTCCGAAGTACGCTGCGTCGTCAGGAGGCGACGGATGCCCAGTGAAAACGCTACTACCTGGCGGAAGGCCGAACACCGCATCGTCGTGGATCTCGGCGTCCGCCCCCCGGCGCCGCGTGCCGTGGTGACCAGCACGATCAAGTTCGACCAGACAGCCGGCCAACCGGTGTTCGATCTCGTCCCGAACCCGCTGGCGGTACGGGTGGATAGTCAGCCCTACGAGGCAGAGCTCTTCGATCTGTCCAACGGTAAGGAGCCGCCTGTGAATCTCGCGCGCCGGCTCCCCGAGCTCGCGTCTGGGCAGCACACCCTCGAGATCACGCATCGGTTGGATGGGAGTATCCAACTGCGGGATCGAGGGATCGAGCTCCGGTTTGCGATGGATGACCAGCAGTCGCGCGGACTGATCGAGCGCTATCTGCCCGCCCGGGTGGATGCCGGAGTCTACGACCAGGAAGTCGTCATCGAGGTCCGGGGTTGCACCGTGCCGCTTCGGTTGTTCGCGAGCGGAGTGGTGCAGCGGGAGGGGGACTATCGGTGGCGCGTCTCGGGAAAGGCATTTCGAAGCTCGTCGATGTACTTGCACCTCGTCCCCGAGCCGGACATCGTGGCGCGACAGACCACGTTCGACTCGCGCGACGGCCGCCGGATCGAGGTGACCTGCCACGCCGACCGCCGGATCCCCCAGGACGGCCAGGGGAACGACACCGCGCTCCGGTTGGCTCGGTTCGAGGATCGGGTGCTGCGGGAGCTGGCCGAGCTCGAGGCCGCTCTCGGGCCGTTCCCGCACCCGCGGCTGGAGGCGAACCTCGTCGCCTCCGGGTTCATGGAGTACGCCGGCGCGGTCGAAGCCGACGAGGGTAGCCTCCGCCACGAGCTCCTGCACCAGTGGTTCGGCCGCTCGGCCTACCCCGGCAGCGGGAATGATTTGTGGATCGACGAGGCGATTGCGACCTGGTTCGCCGAGGGCGAGCAGGAGACCCATCCGGAGCTGGTGAGGGCGGCCTTTCCCACTGGGTCGTTAGGCGCCGGCCGGGAGCGTGCGCAACGACAACTACACCTCCCCTTGACGACAACTACACCTCCCCACTTCGGGTTGTAGTCGTCGCTGCCTGCTGTTCCGTTGTCCTGCTGCCTGTTGTTCCCTTCTGTCCGTAGTAGTTGGCGCTGTGGGCGGTGTGGGCAACCTGCGCGCCCTGACCT
>JBEBJW010000969.1:0-3503 GCA_040079715.1 Myxococcota bacterium
GCCCCTCCCCTTGCCCGTCCCGCCTCGTCCGTCGGTCCGGGCATCGGCGACGACGCCGGCGAGGGCGAGGGCGAGGGCGAGGGCAAGGGCAAGGGCAAGGGCAGGGGTTGATCCTACCGGCCCTACCCCCGGACCCACCGGGCGACGTGATCGTCGAGGAACCGCTCCAGGTCGAGCGGGCGACACCGGGACCCGCCGAGCGACCGCTGGTGCAGCATCGCCAGCACCACCGGGCTCCCGAGCGCGAGGGCCGCGTGGCGCAGATCCACGCCCTCGGCCAGCTCCGCCGCGTGGGCCGCGAGCCGGTCTTCGATCGCCCGGAGCACCGGCTCGAGCACCGCGTCGACCGACGCCGGCCCGAGCGTGTCCTGATCGAGGCCCGCCGCGAGCGACTGCGACACCGTCAGCCCGAGGCCGCGATCCCACCCGATCGCGAACAGCCCGAGGAACCACCGGACCGACGCCCCGAGCGGCAGATCGAGCCGAGCGGTGCGGGCGACCTTCAGCCACGGCTCCCCGGCCTCGCGCATCTCTACCATCGCCGCGCTCAACAACCCGTCGCGGTCGCCGAAGTAGTGGACGAGGGTCGGCAGCGACACCTCGGCCGCCCGCGACAGCTCGCGGAGGCTCGCCGACGATCCACCCGGGCGCGCCAGGTGGTGCATCACCGCCCGCGCGATCTCCCGGCGGCGCTCGTCGAACCCGGCGTTGCGGCTCCCGCGCGGCCGACCCACCCGACCCTCCTCGACATTTCTTATATCACTCGCTACACACTAAAGCATGATCCTGTGGCTGATGGCGATCGCGTGGGCGGGGGAGCCGGTGCTCCCGGCGCTGGTGTCGACCGTTCCGGCGGTGTACCCGGCGTCCGAACTCGCCTCCGGGCGCGCCGCGGCGGTGGTGCTCCGGATCGACGTCGACGACACCGGCGCGGTGATCGCGGTCGAGGTGGTCGAGTCCGCCGGGCCCGCGTTCGACGCCGCCGCGGTCCAGGCCGCCCGATCGTTCCGGGTCACCCCCGGCCTCGACCCGGACGGGCGCGCGCCCGGGGCGTCGATCCTGTACCGCACCACGTTCGAGCCGACCCTCGCCCCCGCGGTGTCCGTCACCGGGCGGGTCCGGTCCGCCGGCACCCGCACGCCGCTCGCCGGGGTCGACGTGGGGCTGACGCGCGGCGACGCCCGGGTGGTCGCCACCACCGACGCCGAGGGACAGTTCTCGGTCGCCGGGCTCGCGGCGGGTCGGTGGGTCGTCACGCTCGTCGCGCCGGGCTACCGCGACGAGCCGCTCGAGATCGAGGTCGTCGACGGGGAGGTCGTCGAGCTCGGGCTGTTCCCGGTCGAAGACCGCCCGTGGGAGGTCGCCGCGCCGGTCAGCGAGGAGATCACCGTCGTCGGCCGCCGGATCGCGCCCGAGGTCACCGAGCGCCGCCTGTCGCAGGAGGAGGTCCGGTACCTCCCCGGCACCGCCGGCGACGTGGTCCGGGTGGTCCAGAACCTGCCCGGGGTGGCGCGGCCGCCGCTCGGGATCGGTCAGCTGGTGATCCGGGGGACGGCACCCGAAGACTCGGCGTACTACCTCGACGGCGCGCCGATCCCGAACGTGTTCCACTTCGCCGGGTTCTCGACGGTCCTGAACGGGGATGCGATCGACGAGATCGCGTTCCTGCCGGGCAACTACGGCGTGCGGTACGGGCGGACGATCGGCGGGGTGGTCGACCTGCGGGTCGCGGACGAGCTGCCGGAGCGGTCCCGCGGGTACGTGTCGGTCGACCTGTTCCAGACCACCGCGTTCGCCGAGCAGCGGCTCGGCCGGGCGTCGCTGACCGTGTCCGGGCGCCGGTCGTACGTCGACGCCGTGTTGAACCCGATCCTCAACGGCTCCGGCGCGACCACGATCCGGGCCCCGCGGTACTACGATTTCCAGGCCCGGATGTTCGGGGAGACCCGCAGCGGCGGCACGTTCGACGCGCTGTTCCTGCTGTCGGACGACCGGTTCCGGGTGGTCGGGACGGACGCCGACGACGAGGAGGAGGTCCAGATCGGCCTCACCACCACGTTCACCAAGCTCCGGCTCCAGTCGCGGGAGTCGCTCGGCGGGCCGTGGCGGAACGAGGCGTCGATGATCGCCGGCCCCGAACGCCAGGCGTTCGCGTTCGGCGGCGACGGCGAGGCGTACGAGCAGCCGTTCACCGTGGCGATGCGCGAGGAGGTGCTGCGGCCCGCGCCGTCGTCCGGGCTCGGGTGGGGGCTGCGCGTCGGGACGGACACCCAGGTCGGCAGCTACCGGTACAGCTACGACGTCCCCGGGTTCGGCGACCCCGAGGGCGGCGACGTGGTGCGGTTCCTCCCGTCGGTGTACGCCGAGCCGACCGCCCGCCTCGGCGCCCTCGAGCTCGTCCCCGGGCTGCGGGTCGACGGGGCGGTGGTCGGGTCGGACTGGCGGACGGTGATGGTCGATCCGCGGCTGTCCGCCCGGGTCGACGCGACCGCCTCCACCGCGTTCGAGGCGTCGGTGGGCGGGTACTCGCAGCTCCCCACCGTCCGCCAGGTGATCGACGAGCCGTCGCTCGGGCCGGTGCGGTCGTGGCAGACCTCGGTCGGGATCGAGCAGCGCCTCGGCCCGGACTGGACGATCGAGCTCACCGGGTACGACAACTGGCTCACCGCGCTCGTGTCCGGCCGGGAGGACGCGTTCCGGTTCTTCAGCGGCCCGCCGCCGATCGGCCCGCTCGACACCGGCGCGTACGCGAACGACGGCACCGGGCGGATCTACGGGGTGGAGGGGCTGGTGCGGCTCGCGACCGAGCGGACCGCGGCCCTGGTGTCGGTGACGGTGGGCCGGTCGAGCCGGATCGACCGCCCGGGCGATCCGACGGCGCTGTTCGAGTACGACCAGCCGTGGGTCGCGACCGCCCTCGCCTCGCGCGAGCTGCCGCGGCGATGGCGGCTCGGGGCGCGGATCCGCGGGTCGTCGGGCAACCCGTACACCCCGGTGGTCAACCGGCTGTTCGATCTCGGGACGCGTCAATGGATCCCGGTGTACGCCCCCGAGGTCGACGGGGAGCGGCTGCCGGCGTTTGCGTCGGTCGACGTCCGGGTGGACAAGGATTGGGTGTACCGGAACTGGACGTTGACGTTGTACGTGGACGTCCAGAACGCGACCAACCGCCAGAACGTCGAGGTGATGTCGTGGTCCGACGACTACTCCGAGGAGACGCCGATCACCGGCCTGCCGCTCGTGCTGCACGAGGAGGACATGCGCCTGTCCGGGCGGGGCGTGGCCCACGAGGGCGCCGTCGCCAGCCGGCTGGGCCTGGCGGGCATCCCGCCGATCTCGGAGAGCATCGCCGTCGCCCGCGACGCGGTGCTGGCCGAGTACGAGGACGGGCACATCCACATCTGCCACGTCTCCGCCTCGGAGACGGTCGACGAGGTCCGCCGGGCCAAGGAGCGCGGCGTGCGGATCACGGCCGAGGTGACCCCGCACCATCTGGCGCTCAC
>JBEBJW010000970.1:0-3501 GCA_040079715.1 Myxococcota bacterium
CGTGGACACGTTCCAGGAGGCCCGCCGCGGCGAAGCGCTGCTCGCGTGGGAGCGGTCCGCCGGGAGCGCGTTGTACCTCGGCGGGAGCGCCGCGCTCGACGCGTCGGAGTGGCAGCTGTTCGCGAAGGCCGGGTGGGCCCTCGCCCCGCGTCCTCGCCGCTCCGGGTAGCGGCCGGGGTGTGCGCCGTCGGGATACGCCCGTACAATCGGGACCGGAGGGCGTCGATGCGGACGGTCGTGGGATGGGTCGCGGTCGCCGCGGTCGCGCTGAGCGCTCCCGCGGGGTGCGGTGGCGATGACGGCGATGGCGACGGCGACGACGGGCCGGTGGTCGACGGGGACGCCGACGCGGACGCCGACACCGACGCGGACACCGAGCCGCCGGACCCGGTGATCACCGGCACGATCGCGTTCTACCGGAACGTGGACCGGGTGGCGCCGGTCGCCGAGCAGGACCTGCCGAACAGCTGCGACACGGTGATCGCGTTCACCGGCCCGTCGTCGTACACCGGGTCGTGCCCGGGCTGCGCGTACGAGTTCGACGTGACCGGCGCGGTCGACAGCGAGGCCGCCGGTCCCGACTGCAACCCGCCGGTCAACCTGACGTTCCTCGAGAACGCCGTCGTCGACGCGCGGCTCGGGTTCACCGACGCGTACCAGGGCCAGGACCAGACCTACACGAACATCCTGTGGTTCGGCGGCACGTACGACTTCTCGTCGTACGGCGGCGACGTGATCGGGCCGGTGTGGCACATCCTGCGCGCCGACCAGTTCCCGGGCGACACGTTCGCGTTCGACGGGACGGCGCTCGACTGGGCGTTCACCGGCGGCGGGACCTACGGCTACGGCCAGTCGCCGTACAACTTCTACGACGAGGCCGACTGCCCGTTCCCGGTCGCGACCGACCTGTTCACCGTGATCCCGGGCCCGATCCTCGGCACGGTGACCGCGCAGGGCGACGTCGACTGCCTCGGGCTGACGACCGACGTGTACTCGGTGACCCTCGCCGCGGGCGACACGATCCACGTCAGCGTCGACACCGTGGCGGCCGACACCGCGTTCGACCCGTGGTTCACGATCTCGGACGACACGGGCTGCACGTACTACGCGGCCGACGAGAACTTCAGCTGCGCGTTCCGCCCGCCGACCGGGTACAAGTGTCCGTCCGGGGAGTTCACCGCCCCGCACGACGGCAGCTACGCGATCGCGGTGATCGCGTACTCGGAGGCGATCGGCGACGACAAGTCGTGCGGCGGCCGGGAGACCGGGGCGTACGATCTGCAGGTCGAGCCGGTGGTCGCGTTCGACGCGGTCACCGACGACGCGCTGTTCACCCCCGAGATCCGCACGGTCGATCTCGTGTACGAGCTGTCCGCGACGCTCGAGGAGGCCCCATGAGGCGGTTTGGGTTCTGGGTCGTGCCCCTGGTGGCGATGGCGTGCTCCGGCGACGGCGGCTCCGACGACGCGGACGACGGGTCCGGCGACGGCGACGGCGACGGCCTGTCCGACGGCGAGGAGCTCGGGCTCGGGTCGGACCCCGGGAACCCGGACTCCGACGGCGACGGCTACCGCGACGGCGACGAGGTGGTCGAGGGCCACTCCCCGACCGACGCCGAGGACCGGATCTACATCGGCAACTGGCCGTACAACCCGAACAAGGACGCGATCGTCGACCCCGGGCTCGACGGGATCGCGGCCGTCGGCGCCGTCCCGCCCCGGTTCGTCTGGACCGACCAGTTCGGCCAGCCGGTCGACCTGTACGACTTCGGCGGGCAAGACAAGTACGTCGTGCTCGACCTGTCCGGCATGTGGTGCTTCTACTGCCACGAGCTCGCCAAGTGGTTCGACGGGCAGACCTCGGTGTACGAGAACGACTACGCGCCGTACACCGCGGTGCGCGAGGCGATCGACAGCGGCGAGCTGCTGTGGATCACCGCGGTCGACTCGAACCTGCTGAACGGGCCGGCCTCGCAGGACACGATCGACCAGTGGTACGCCCAGCACCCGAACCCGAACATCCCGGTCCTGCTCGACCCGGCGTACGAGCTGCTCCCGTGGATCTCGCAGGGCAACAGCCAGTGGTTCTACCCGAGCTACGTCGTGATGGACGCCGAGCTGCGGGTGATCCTCGCCCCGTCGCTGACCAGCGCCGACCCGATGCCCGCCCTGGCCGCGCTGCTCGAGTGATCCGGGCGCTGGTCCGCGCGACCGCGGTGGTGGTCGCCGGGGCCGGGTGCGGGTCCCTCGGCGGCGATCGGCCGCCGAACGTGCTGGTGGTCACGCTCGACACCACCCGGGTCGACGTGGTCGGCGCGTACGGCGACCCCGCCGCCCCGTCGGTGACCCCGGTCCTCGATCGGCTCGCGACCGACGCGATCCGGTTCGACCGGGCGTACACCGTGACCCCGCTGACGATCCCGGCCCACAGCTCGCTGTTCACCGGCCTCCTCCCCCCGCGCCACGGGGTCCGCGACAACGGCGACGCCCGGCTGTCCGACGCCGCGACCACCCTCGCCGAGCGGCTGTCGGCCGCCGGGTACCAGACGATGGCGTCGGTCGGGGCGGAGGTGACCTCGCGGCACTGGGGGTTCGCCCAAGGGTTCGACGTGTTCCGCGATCCGGCTCCGGGCCCGGGGAACCCGACCGCGGTCGACCGGTGGCGGGTCGAGCGCCCCGCCGACCAGGTCGTGGACGACGCGATCCGGTGGCTCGCCGCCGCAGACCCCGAGCGGCCGTGGTTCGTGTGGGTCCACCTGTACGACGCGCACGCCCCGTACGCCCCGCCGCCCGCCTACCGGTCGCTCGACCCGTACCGCGGGGAGGTCGCGTTCGCCGACGCCCAGCTCGGGCGGCTGCTCGCCGCGGTCCGCGCCTCCGGCGAGGCCGGCGAGGCCGACGACGGGGACCCGGCCACCGCAGCCGACGACGACGCCGACCGCGGGGGGCTCGACCGCACCTGGGTCACCGTGCTCGCGGACCACGGCGAGTCGCTCGGCGAGCACGGCGAGGCCGCCCACGGCGTGCTCGTGTACGACGTCACCACCCGGATCCCGTGGATCGTCCGGCCGCCGGGCGGCGTCCCCGCGCGGTCGATCGACGCCCCGGTCAGCGGGGTCGACCTCACCCCGACGCTGCTCGGCGCGCTCGGGCTGCCGGCCGGAGACGTCGACGGGTTCGACCTGTCGTCCGCGATCACCGGGGACTGGACGCCGGATTCGGACCGCGGGGTGTACGTCGAGAGCCGGTACGCGTACGTCCACTACGGGTGGGCGGTCCAGCGGGCGTGGGTCGACGGGCGCTCGACCCTGATCGACTCGACGGTCCGGCGGCTGTTCGACCGGTCGGACGTCCCCCAGCGGCGCGACCTCGCCCCGTCCGAGCCGGACCGGGCGGCGGCCCTGGCGGCGGCCCTCGACGCGTACGCCGCGACCCTGGTCTCACCGTCGGGGGGCCCCACCCTGGCCCCGGCCGCCGTGTCGGCCGCCCCGGAGGACCGGAC
>JBEBJW010000971.1:0-3489 GCA_040079715.1 Myxococcota bacterium
GTACTCCACCACGCGACTCGGCTCGATGCCGCCGGATGCCGTGACGATCACGCGCGGCTCGGCGTCGTCGAGGCGCGCGGCGAGACCGGTCGCGGCCAGCCGTACGTCTTCGCGACGTTCTGCGTCCACCCCTCCGACGCAGGCGGCTGGGGGCTGGGCGTCGACTTTCCGGACGCCGGGACCGCCTGGGGGTCGAACCAGGCCGTCTACCGGCTGTTCCAGCGCGCGTGGCTGCCGCTCCTCGGCGCGACCGCGCTCGAGGAGTCCACCGAGGAGCTCACCCCGCCGCGGTGACCCGTCGCCGCCGGAGCACCGCCAGCCCGACCGCGAGCCCGACGCCCGCGCCGAGCGGGGCCGGGGCGTGGCTCAGGCAACCGTACTGGACCGCCGCCGCGTCGCAGTACGGCGCGCCGCCGTTCGGGTCGTCGCCGACGGCGAGCTCGTCCACGTCGATCGTGCCGTCGCCGTCGCTGTCGACCGCGTCGGTCGTCATCGCGTCGAGCGCCGTCACCACCAGGTCGTTCTGGGAGCCGCCGTCGAGCCCGCGGGCGACCATCGCCGTCCCGAACGCGGCGGTCACCGTCCCGGAGCCGCCTCCGTTCGTGGTGTGGCACACCGTGCACTGCGGCGCGCACGGCATCCCGGCCACCGTCTCGAGCTCTGCGGGGTACCCGGGCGACGCGTGCGCCGCCATCGCCATCCACAACGTGATCATCGGCGTACCTACAGGTAGAAGTGAGCTTGAACCAGGCCGAACGGCGAGCCGCTCACCCCGGGCGTGCAGTACACCGTGCCGAATCCGCCGTCGACCCGGAGGTCCGCGTGCGGAGCGAAGAACCACTGCGCCGCCGCCGTCCCGGTGATCGAGGATCCGGCGGTGTCGCCGAAGTTGTCGTCGCACTGCTCGCCGATCGCCTGGAAGTGCAGGCCCTGCACCGGCTCGTAGTCGAGGATCGCGGTCGACACGAACCCGGTCGCGGCGGTGCCGTCCTGGTTGTCGAGCAGCAGGTCGCCCTCGGCCATCACCGCGAGCTCCGGCACCGGCGCCCACCGCGCGAACACCCCTTCGGACATCCGCGTCCGCGGCCCGAGGCTCAGCAGATCGGTCGACGCCGTGGTGAACAGGCTCGACACCCCGAGCTCGACCGTGGTCTCTGGCGCGAACGCGAGGTACAAGCTGTACCCCCGGTCGCGGAACGAGTCCGGGCGGAGCTGGAAGTTGCCGGCGATGCCCATCACCTCGGCCCGCCACTTCCGGCTGTTGTAGAACAGCGACAGACCTGTCTGTTGTTCGTCGTTGATCGTGGTCCGGGTGGCGCCCCGCACGTCGAGGATGTGGTCCTCGGTCCGGATCCCGTACGGCAGGTTCATCCGACCGGCGCGGATCGTGACCGCCTTGACCGGGCTGACGCCGACCCAGTACTCGCGCGACACGAGGTTCCAGTCGGGTCCGCTGGTGACCCACGACTGCTCGGCGCCCCGGCTGACCGCCCCGAGGCTCGCCGACACCGACACGTGCTTCGTCTGGACCGCTCCGCGCAGATCCGACTGCATCAGGATCGCCTGGATGTTCGCGGGGTCCGGGATCACGAGTCCGCGCACGTCGGCCTGGAGGGCCAGGACCTCCGGGAGCGGGACCGCCCCGAACAGGAAGTCCTTGACCTTGCCCGGGTTCTCCGGGACGGCGCCCTCATAGTGGGTGCGGAGCAGGATCTCGCCCTGGGCCCGCCCGTACGCGGTCAACACCCCGGCCCCGGACGGGTCGACGTGACACTGAGCGCAGCTCGTGTATCCGTGGTGGATCATCCACGGGAACGCCTCGGCCGGCTCGGACCGACCTGCGAGCGCGCCGAGCCCGAGCACCGCGACCAGCGCGGCGCCCAGACCGGGCAGATCTCGCCGGAGATCGATGGCCCCGAGGGCCGACCTCGGTTCACGGGGCATCGATCAGATCCACCACGACCGTCGCGTACATCTTGGGGTCGAACGAGATGCCCATGTACGGCTCGATCACCATCCCGTGAGCGTTGCAGTCGTAGTCGAACCGGCCCTTGATCTTGAACCCGGTCTTGGTCTTGGTGGCGGTGTAGGTGATCGTGGTCGGCTTGGTCACGCCGTGGGCGGTGAAGTTGCCGGCCACCTTGCCGTCGACCGACTTGCCGATCTCGGTCGGCCACGTCATGTCGGCCCGGGCGAAGTCGATGATCGCGTTCGGGAACTTGTCCGTCTGAACGTAGTTCTTGTTCATGTGCTCGTCGCGGAGCGAGATGCCGGAGTCGACCGTGTCCATCGGGACGGTGAACGTGAGCCGCGTGCCGTCGTCCGCGAGGGTCATGGTGCTGGTGACGCCTTCGATGCTCATGAATCCGGGGCTGCCGGTCGCGAAGAACGTGACCTTCGGCTTGCCGTCGATGCTCATCGACGCATCGGCGATCCCGGGCAACAGCAGCCACAGAGCGAACACGCTCGACAGAACGGGACGGGTGTGATGCACGCGTGCCTCCTCTGGCCCCGGAGATAACCGTCGCCCCCCGAGCCGTCGCCGGGATCTCATCCACCTCTCATCCACCGCGCCGGTGCGCGCGCGCCTGCGCGTCGTCGGGGTCCGGCGGCAGGATTGTCGACGTTCGAACATTGGCATGATGCGTGCTCTTCCGGTATCACCGAGGTTCCATGACGCTCGCGCTCGTCCCCGTCCTGCTCGCCGCGTGCGCCGCGCCGACCTCGTCGCCGACCGGGTCGAGGCCGCCCGACGGGGCGCTGGATCCCACCGGGTCGGAGCCGAGCGCGTCCGCGACCACCCCGTCTCCGACCACGGCCCCGACCTCGACCGGGACGACCGCGCCGTCGGTGTCGCTGTCGGTGACCGAGCTCGACGTCGGGACGGCGCACCTCGGGTACCTCCGGCGCACCGCGACCGTCACCGTCGACAACCCCACCGCGGCCGCGGTCGCGCTGGAGGCGACGGTGGACGGTGATCCGCGCCTGTCGGTCGACCCGCCTCCGGCCGAGCTCGCGGCGGGCGCGTCGGTCGACGTCACCGTCGCGGTGGACCCGACTGCCGAGGGCCCGATCGACGGCACGCTCCGGCTCGCGGGCCGATCGGTGCCGGTGGTCGGGGAGGTGGGCCCGCCGCTGCCGATGACCCTCGTCGGGCCGTACGGCCGGTTCCTGACCAGCCTCGACTACGGCTCGACGTTCGCGCTCGACGTCCAGGAGGAGGCCGACGACGGCGACGGGCACAGCGAGAACCTGCTGCGCGGGTGCACGGGCGCCGACGGAGTGCTGATCGCGGTCGGCGGAGACCACCAGGGCACCTACCGGCGCTCGGTCGACGGGCTCACCTGGGACGCGCCGTTCGTCGGCACCCGCGGGTGGGTCGCCGATGTGGCGTACGGCGGCGGGCGGTTCGTGTCGGTCGGCGGGTTCGGTAACCTCGCGTGGTCGACCGATGGCATCGGCTGGACCGAGACCTACAACGACTATGGC
>JBEBJW010000972.1:0-3485 GCA_040079715.1 Myxococcota bacterium
GCCCTGCCAATCCCCACCAGGGACCGGGCGCCCGCGGCATCCACCCACCGCTCCGCGCCGCCGACCCCGTCCAGGGACCGGTCGGCGGGCTCGCGGCACGTCAGCCCCGCGCGTCCATCGCGCGCCGGAGGCTCGCCGGGCGCAGGTCCGTCCACACCTCGGCGATGTACGCCAGGCAGTCCGCCTTCGGCCCCGTCCGCCCCACCTCGGTCCAGCCCGGCGGCACCGGCCGGCCCACCGCCCAGATCGAGTACTGCTCCTCGTCGTTGCGGACCACGGTGTACACCCGATCGTCCTGCTCGTCGCTCATCACGCCCCTCCCGGGTTCAACGTCAACGTCTCGACCGCCGCCGCAGCGGCCTCGTCCGGGCCGGACGGCATCGGATACGACGCCGCCTCGATCCATGCCCCGAGCTGATCCCCGCTGTGCGGGTGGAACAGCAGCCCGCTCGCCCCGAGCGGGGTCGACCCGCGCGACCGCCGGAGATCTCCGAGGTCCGCCACGAACCGCATCGCCGGCCCGAACGTGACCGCGAACGGCCGCAGCCCGTCCCACCCGGTCGCGTCCGGGGCGAACCCCTCGCCGGGGACCGGCAGCTCCGGCGGGTTCACCAGCCGGTCGACCGCCGCGATCCCGGTCTGCCCGAGCGGCTGGTGCTGGAACCCCACGTGGTGCACCGCCCCCCAGGTCCACGCGTCGGGGTCGTCGCCGAGCGTGTCCGACAGCCAGGCCACCGCCTCCGCCAGCGCCCGGTCGACGATCACGTCGCGGGTCTCGACCACGTCCGCGGTCCGCCGGTCGTCGAACACCGGATCGTCCGCCCGGGCGAGCAGCGCCGGGAGGTCCGTTTGGATCCGGAGGATCGGGTCCGCGTCGGTCATCAGGGGGTCTCCGAGCTCGTCGCCGAACACCGCCGGCACGAGCTTCCACGCCCACACGAAGTACACCGTCGCCGCGACGCTGTCCGTCTCGAACCGGCGATCCCACCCGTCGAGCCGCCCCAGCGCCGCGATCGCGACGGGATCCGTGGGCTTCGCGGCCTGCAGGAACGGCACCAGCTCGTCCGCCTGGACCGAGAACGTGTCGCGCTGGAGCGCCGCCGCGTCGTCGATCGTCAGCGGGCCCGCCGCCGCCAGCCGGTCGGTCAGCCGCGCCGCCCGGAACGGATCGCCCCAGTCGTGGGTGATCGTGTACGGATAGTCGTCGCCGACCACCCGGTTGTTCGCGGTGACCACGAACCCGGACGCCGGGTCGCGGACCTGCGGAAGCGCGTCGAACGGGATCTCGCCGACCCAGTCGTGGGCGGTGGTCCACCCCTCGACCGGCCACTGTCCGGTGTCGCCGTCCGGTCGGACCGGGATCCGCCCCGCGGCGTGGTACCCGATCGCGCCGGCGGTGTCGGCGTACACGAAGTTCACCCCCGGCCGATCCCAGCCGCGGAGCGCCGCCACGAACGCGTCGGCGTCGGTCGCGCGGTTCATCGCCGCCATCGAACCGAACAGGGTGCTGCCCTCCCGGACGTGGGACCGCAGCGACACCGGCGGCAACCCGGCCGCGCCGTACAGCGCCTGGTTCGCGAGCGGACCGTGTCGGGTGGACCGGACCTCGAACGGAACGGGCTCTCCGCCGGCGACCGCGAGCAGGTGGGTCGTCCGCTCGAGCGGCAGCCACTGCCCGTCGAGCTCGTACGTCGTCGGGGCCGCCGGGTCGTCGAGCCGCTCGAGGTACAGGTCCTGGGCGTCGGACACGAGGCTCGTCATCCCCCACGCGACGCCGGCCTCCCCGGCCGCGGACACGGTGTGGCCGATCGCCACGAACGGCGCCCCGGGCAGGCTGAACCCGGTGACCGCGTACCGCCCGCCGTACAGCCCGTTCTCGTACCACACCGACGGCGACGACAGCGCGAGGTGCGTGTCGTTCGCCAGGATCGGCCGACCGGTGGCGGTGCGGGACCCGGCGACCACGAACGCGTTGCTCCCGGCGCCCGGGTGGCCGAGCCGCGGGACCATCCCGGGCAGCGGCGGCGGGGCCTCGGTCCCGTCCGACGCGGCGTCCGGCGGAGCGTCTCCTGCGGGCGCAGCGGGGACCACCACCGGGTACCGGTCCGGCGCGTCCGGCAGCAGCGACGCGACGATCGTCGGGTCGACCTTCGCCGCGAGCCGCAGCCGGAGCACCTCGGTCGACGCGTTCTGGCCGAGCGCCAGCCCGATCGCCTCCCCGACCAGCAGCGAGTCGGTCACCCGCCACCGGTCCGGGGTCACCCCGAGGATCGCGAACTCGATCGGCAGCGGCCCCCCGCGGTCGAGCAGCGCGTTCACCCCGTCCGCGTACGCCTCGAGCGCGGCCCGGGTGTCCGGGTCGAGCTGGGCCTCGGACGCGGCGGCGGCGTCGGGCAGCCCCATCGTCCACACCATCCGGTCGGCGTCGAGCGCGGCCTCGCCGAACGCGGCAGCGAGCTCCCCGCGGGCGAACATCCGCCCGAGCTGCATCTGCCACAGTCGATCCTGGGCGTGGACGAACCCCTGGGCGAACCACAGGTCGTGGTCGTCGGTCGCGTGGATCGACGGGACGCCGCGGGCGTCGCGCCACACGGTGACCGGCCCGTGGAGCCCCGGCAGGTCGAGCGACCCGTCGGTGACCGGCCACGGGCTGCGGACCCGCCACACGACCCCGCCGACGACCCCGAGCCCGGCGACCACCACGAACCCGGCCACGCCGGCAGCCAACCTGCGCCACCTCACGACAGCTCCTGCAGCGCGGCGACCGCGGCGGCGTCGAGCTTGCGGGCCAGGACCGCGGCGTTCGGCTCGGCCACCAGCGTGTAGTGATCGCCCGGGATCGTCACCGTCGCGACCGGCCGGTCGGACAGCGCGGCCCACCCGGCCTCGAACGTCGAGCCCGCGCACTGGAGCACCGTGAGCTGCGCCGCCACCGGGGTCGGACGGTACCGCGACAGGGCCCGGCTGTTCGCCTCGAACACCGCCGCGAGCTGGGTCAGCCGCGCCGCGCCCGCCGCCGGAGCGCCCCCGAGCGCCTGGGGGACGCGCGCGGTCCGCAGGGCGTCGAGCAGCCGGGGGGCCGGATCCGGTGACCGGGCGAGGTCGTCGACCGACAGCCCGAGCGTCGCCCCGGTGGTCCGCTCGACGTACGCCGCGATCTCGGCCAGCCACGGCACCACGTCGCCGGGGGCGGGCAGCGACGCCGGATCCGGGATCGTCGGGTCGGCGTCGATCAGCGCGACCAGCGCCGGGGCCCGACCGCGGGCGAGCAGCACCCGCGCGAGCTCGAGCGCGACGTGCGCCCCGAGCGACCAGCCGGCGACCAGCACCGGGCCGGTCGGGTGGACCGCCGCGATCGCTTCGGCGTACCGCGCCGCCATCGCCTCGATCCGATCGAGCGGCCGCTCCTCGCCGGCCAGCCCGACCGACTGGAGGCCGAACGTCGGCCGCCCGAGGTGCCCGGCGACCGCGCAGTACCCGAGGAC
>JBEBJW010000973.1:0-3484 GCA_040079715.1 Myxococcota bacterium
ACCTCCGCGGGCGCGTACACGAACAGGGCCCGGATCCCGACCGCGAGCCCGGTCGCGAGCGCCACCGTCGCCGCGAAGACCACCGCCGCGGTGGTGTACCAGCCGTGCGCCGCGATCGTGGCCGTGGTCAGCCCCCCGATCGCGGCCACCCCGGCGGCGACGCCCGCCCACAGCGGCGTCACGATCAGCGCCACCCCGATCATCGCCGCCGGTCGACCCCACGGCGCGGCGTCCCACCCGCGGGCCCGCGCCGCGACCGCCACGATCCGCGACCGGAGCGCCGCCACCACCACCACCCGCGCGAGGACCAGCGCCCCGAGCGCGAGCCACGGCAGGTGCCGGGCGGCGATCACGGTCCCGGTCTCGACCAGCAGCGCGCCGCCAGCGGGGAGGAGCACCCCGATCGGATCGGCGCGGAGCGTGTCGACCGCGGCCCGGAGGCTCGCGACGACGCCGGGCAGGGGGGAGTCGACGGCCACCGCCCCCGGTATCGCGTCGCCACCGCCGCCGCGGGGTCATACGACGTCAGCGTGTGGTGGTGGATCCTCGCGGCGTGTCCGAAGCGGGAGCCCGACGTGGCGGATCGGGTCGCCGATCTGCTCCGGGCGGCCGACGCGGCGTGGGACCAGCGCGGGTCGGTCGGGCTCGACCGCGCCGCGGACCCGCTCCTCGACGCGTACAACCTGTCGCCGACCGATCCGGGGGTCGGGTGGCGGCTCGCCCGCTGGCGCTTCACCGAGGGGCTCGTGGCGGAGGATCCGGCCATCGCGCGCGGGGCGTTCGCCGAGGCCCGGGCGAGCGGCGGGGCCTGTCTGGACGCGGCGCCCGGGTTCGCGAACCGGCGCACCGCGGAGGGGTGGACGGTGGCGCTGTCCGAGTTGTCTCCGGATCGCGCGGTGTGCGCGGCGTGGACCGCGCTCGCGTGGGTCCGGTGGACCGAGCTCGTCGGGCCCGAGGCGGCGGCGCTCGACCTCGACGCGATCGACGCGCTGGTCGTCGCCGGAGGCACCTCGCCTGAGCCTGGAGCGCGCGGGATCGCGGACTGGGCGCGCGGGATCTCCCTCGCGATCCGGCCGGCGTGGTCCGGTCGGGATCCCGATGGCGCGCGGGCGGCGCTGGAGCAGGCCGCGAAGGCGGATCCCGACGCTGCCGTCCGGAAGCTCGACCTGCTGCGGTTGGTGGTCGGGCCGAGCGGAGACGCCGACGCGGCGGCGCGACTCCGCGCGCAGATCGACGACGCCGGATCCGCTCCGGAGGACGTCCGGGCGAAGCAGCTCGCGGCCGCGCTGTCCGGACCATCGCCGGTCCCCGGACTCGCCCCGGGCGCTGGCGATGCGGGTCCTGGACCCGAGCGCCCTGGATCGGGGACGGCCGAGCGTTCGACCCCGGACCCGAGACCGTAGGAGCGCGTGTCGAGCGGGTGCGCGGTCCGCACCACGACCGGAGCGGATGGGCGCACATACCCAGCCGCCGCGCCGCGACGAACGAACCGCGTCCAGGCCGGAATCCCGGCCCGGGCGAACCCTAGCTCGGGCGCGACTGCTGCCGGGCTGCCCGACGGGCCGCGCGGCGCGACGCCTTCCGCCGCCGCTTCTCGGCCAACCGCTGCTTGAGCCGGCGCTTCTCGCCCGGCTTCAGGTAGAAGCTGTTCTTCTTGATGTCCTTCCGGATCCCTTCCCGCTCCACCTTGCGCCGGAACCGGCGGAGCGCCTTCTCGAAGGGTTCGTTCTCACGGACGGTAACCAGAATCACGTCGGAACTCCTAGCTGCAGCACCGAGACGGCGTGCCCGTCGGCCGAACGACGGGCGGACCCGGCGCACGTACCACGGCGACCTTCGCCACGCCACCGCCGCTCGCGACCCACGTCGCCGGGCGAGCGATCAGAATACCACGGCGAGGCTCGTCCCGTAGTACAGCAGCGTGTGCAGCCCGCCCTCGAGGCGCAGCGCGACCCGATCGCCGAAGCTGAACCGCATCCCGGCGTTGAGATCGACCATCGGGTACACCCGGGGGACCTTCTTGCCGTCGTCGGGGGGCAGCCCGTCGAGGAACCGCTTGTACGACGGGTTCCCCTGGCTGTCCGGCCCCCACCGATCGAGGCGGCCGGCCAGCACCCCGAGGCCGAGCCCGCCGCCGGCCAGGAACGAGACCCCGATCCGGCCGCCGGTCTGCTCGATCCGCACGATGTGCGCCTCGTAGGCGTAGTCCGCTCCGAACGCGATCAGCCCGAGCGCGCTCGACGGGGCGAGGTAGTCGCCGTCGAGGTGGTTCGCGTCGGGCTCGACGTCGTCCCAGTACCCGTCGGTGAGGCCGGCATCGATGAACTCGGCGTAGAACAGGCCGTTCCCGGTCTTGCCGCGCAGCCCGTACTCGAGGCCGAGGGCGGTGCCCCTGAGCTTCGGTCGGGACTCGATGTAGGCCCAGTCGGGATCGTCCGCGTCGTAGAACCACACGTCGAGGATCGACTTCGGGACCGACACCGACCGGAGCCGGATCCCGAACGTCATGTCGTAGCTGCGATCGTGGGTCGGGGTCGGGGCGACGTTCTCGAACGGGTACGACAGGGGGACCGTGGGGTCCTTGCCGTAACCGTCGTCGAACTTCGTTCCCGCCGACGCGACGGCCGATCCCAGCAGGGCCGGAACGACGAGGACGCGGTACAAGGTCCCTCCGTGTCCCCCAGTGCTACCGGACCACCCGTCGTCCCGTCAAGCGGCACCGCCGGTGGATGGTCCCAGGAGGCCCGATGTCGATGACCGAGCTCGAGGCGTCGCTCCGCGGCGAGCCGCTGCCGGTGTACATCGTGCTCGGCGAGGCGGCCCCGATCGTCGAGCGGGCCCGGGCGGCGATCCAGGCCGCGATCACCCCGCGCCTCGGGCCGATCGCGTTCAACCACGGGCGGTACCGGGCGGCGGATCCGGGCGCGACCCAGGCGTTCGTCGCGGCGCGGACGCTCCCGATGATGGCGGATCGGCGCCTCGTCGAACCGCGGCGCGTCGAGCGGAAGGAGCGCCTGCGCCCACGTGCTCCGCGGCAGGTTGAGGATCCGGCGCAGCACGTCGGCGTTCGTCTGGATGTCCGTCTCGGCCTGCACGAGCCCGAGCTCGCGCTGCGCGAGCGTCGCCTCCGCGGTGATGAGGTCCGACGGCGGCAGAACGCCCGCGTCGATCTGGCGCTGGGTGAGCGCGAGCTGCTCCTTCGCGAGCTCACGCGACGCCTTCTGGACCTTGTAGCTCTCGAGCGAGAGGACGATGTCCCAGTACGCGAGCTCGGTGTCCCGCACCGTCGAGATGCACTGCGCGAGCACGTCCTGCCTGGCCTGCTCCGTGCCGAGCTCCGCGCGGAGAACGTCGGCATACGGGACGTCGAGGTCGAACGCGAAGCCCTTCAAGAGAGGCTGGGTCAGCGAAAGCGTCGCGCCCGAGCGGTTCGCGACGGGCGAGATCGCGGTGCCGAGCGAGCTCGACGAGCGGAGGTTGCCAT
>JBEBJW010000974.1:0-3474 GCA_040079715.1 Myxococcota bacterium
GTGATCCCGGAGGTCGAGGAGGCGCTCCGGCGGCGCTGATCGAGACTCCGCCACGACCGGTCCGCGCGCCGAATGCCGACCCGGACGGGTTCGTCGACCAGGACGGTCGGCAGGACGTGGTCGGCGCGCCGCTTGACGCGCACCCGGGTTCCGACTTACGCCGGTGCCTCCCTGGGAGCACGCATGTCCCGAATGTTCGCGGTCCTGTTCGTGCTGGCGGCCATCGCCGGGCTCGTGTTCGCGTCCCTGTCGACCGGCGACTTCGTCCAGCACCTCGATCGGCAGGTCCACAGCATCCACTGCTCGTTCATCCCCGGCGTCGCCCCGACGACCGACGCGGCGAGCGGGTGCCACGTCGCGCTGATGAGCACCTGGTCGTCGGTGTTCCGGTCGTGGGTGTGGGGCGGGCTGCCGGTCGCGCTGCCGGGGATGGCGGTGTTCGCGTTCCTGGTGTTCCGCGGGATCGAGCTGTGGGCCGCCCGGGGCCTGAAGGACCGCAACGCGTCGCTGTTCCTGTTCGCGGTCACGCTGCTGCCGGTGTTCACCTCGGTGTTCTTCGCGGTGATCGCGATCTTCGAGCTCGGCACGTTCTGCAAGACCTGCGCCGGGATCTACACCTCGAGCGCGCTGTGCCTCGTCGCCGCGGTCGGGCTCGTGTTCAGCACCTGGTCCGCCGCCGAAGACAACCCGGACGACGACGTGAACCCCACCTCCGAGCCGGTCGAGTTCGAGCACCCGGCGATCCTGTGGGGGGTCGGCCTGGCCGAGCTGGTCGCGTTCGTCGCGATCCCGGTGGTCCTGTACTTCCTGGTCGCCCCGGACCACAGCCGGTTCGTCGGCACCTGCGGCGAGCTGCCGAAGCCGGACGACGTGAACAACGTGATGATCCCGCTCGGCGAGCACCGCGGCCCGCACGACGCGATCGAGGTGTTCGATCCGCTGTGCCCGGCGTGCCGCGGGTTCGAGGACCGGCTCGAGAGCTCCGGCCTCGGCGAGCAGCTCGACCGCAAGGCGGTGCTGTTCCCGCTCGACGACAAGTGCAACTGGATGATCACCCAGTCGATCCACCCCGGCGCCTGCACGGTCAGCGAGGCGATCCTGTGCGCCGACGACGACGCCGACGCCGTGATCGCCTGGGCGTTCGCGCACCAGGAGGAGATCCGGGCCGCCGCCGCCGAAGACGCCGACGCGGCGAAGAAGATGGTGGTCAAGGAGTTCCCGCGGCTCAAGGGCTGCGTGGGCTCGGCGAACGCGCGCCAGAAGCTGAACCGCTCGCTCCGGTGGGCGGTCCAGAACCAGCTCCCGGTGCTGACGCCCCAGCTGTACGTCGAGGGGCGCAAGCTGTGTGACGAAGACACCGATCTCGGGCTCGACTACGCGCTGTCGCGGCTGATCGCGACCGGAGGCGGCCGATGAACGCGATGATCCGAATCGCAGTCCACGCGATCGTGGGCCTGGTGCTGCTGGTGATCCCGACCCTGCTGATCGTCGGGTGGATCGTCGGCGCGCGCAGCCGGCTGGCAGAGGTCGAGGCCGCCCCGGACGACGCGCCGCAGGTCGCGGTCGCCACCGCCGCCGAGGAGGGGTACTGCTCGGGCGAGCTGAAGAAGGTGCTCCGCCGGGTGCTCCAGAGCTGCGGCCTGCTGTCGTCCGGCGAGGTCCGCGGGTGCCAGCCGCTCGAGGCGAAGAGCGTGGCGACCGTGTCCGGGGGCGACTTCAACTCGCTGTTCCTGCCGCTGGCGGACCGGGCGGGGATCCTCCAGTTCGACTCGGCCAAGGTCGACCTCGACGCGGCAGACACCGAGCTGCTGGACCAGGTGTTCGCCGATCAGCGCGGCGGCAGCTACTTCTTCGTCGTGTCGCGCGCGTCGCCCGACGGGGACGAGGTGACGAACCGCACCCTGTCGCAGCAGCGCGGCCAGGCGGTGCTCGACCACCTTCGGACGAAGTTCGCCGACCCGGACCTCGACAAGGAGGTCGGCCTGCTGTGGCTCGGCGAGGAGTTCGCCCAGCTCGACGACCAGTTCTGCACCTGGAACCGCAGCGGCGGCGAGGGGGCCGAGGGGTGCGACTCGACCGCGCTGAACCGGAGCGCGTTCGTGGCGTGGATCGACTGCCGACTGTGAGGGACGCGATGTGGCTGGTGGTGGCGGTGGTGGGGTGCAGCGCGGACTCGGGGGCGGAGCCGCCGCCGCAGCGTCGGTTCGACGCTGTGCTGGTCGATCCGTCGAAGGTGACCCCGCCCGAGGAGTTCTGCGAGTCGTTCGCGTCGGCCGAGGCGGCGAAGCCGTTCACCCCGCCCACGCTCGCCGGCGCGCCGTGGAAGCCCCAGACCGGCTGGCGGTGGGTCAACGTGTGGGCCACCTGGTGCGGCCCGTGCGTGGCCGAGATGCCGCGCCTGGTGAAGTGGGAGGACCAGCTCGGCAAGGACGGCGTGCCGGTCGACCTCGTGTTCCTGTCGGTCGACGCGGGCCAGCCCGAGGTGGACCGGTTCTACGCGAAGGAGAAGGGCTTCCCGGAGACCCTCCGGATCTCCGATGTGGCCCAGCTCGAGGGCTGGCTCGGCGCGCTCGGGCTCGACGCCACCACCCCGATCCCGATCCACCTGTTCCTCGACCCCGAGGGTCGGACCCGCTGCATCCGCACCGGCGCGATCTCCGAGGGAGACTACGGCGCGGTCAAGCGGGTGCTCGGCGGCTGACCGGGCGGCGGTGGGGAGCGCATGCCGGGACACCTCTCCCGCGTCCTCGACACGATCGACCGCTGGCCGACGCTGGCGGGGCTCGCCTACGGGTGGGCCACCGCGCCCCCGAGCCCGCCCCACGCGTGGTACCTCGCGTCGATCGCGGGCTGGCAGCTCGTCGGGCTCGACGTCGCGGCCGAGGACCGCGTCCGGCTCGGGGCCACCTGGAAGACCCGCCCGGACCTGCGGGAGCTGCTGGCGGACGCGATCGGGTACACGGTGTGCGTCGACTTCGTGCGGATGGTCCACCGGCAGGTGCTCGACGGCGGACGCGCGGACCTCGCGCGGTGGATCGCGGTGTACCCCGAGCTGATCCGGCCGTGGGCGTCGTACTTCGAGGCGCGGACCCGGCGGTACAACCACCCCCTCGACGTGGTCGACGCGTGCGCGGTGTCCACCCGGTACCTCGGCGCGGACCCCGGCCTGTGGCGGGCGACGGCCGCAGCGCTCCACCGGGACCCGCGGCGCGACCGGGACCCCGGGGAGGACCCGCGGCGGTTCCTGCGGCCGGACACCGACACCGGCGGGTGGCTGACCGACGACGAGCTCGGGTGGATCGACCGCGCGTCGGCCGCCCTCGGGGCGACCCCGATCGACCCGGTGCCGCTCGACGCGTGGTGGCACCCCCAGCCGCGGTCGCTGGGGGCGCTGCTGGCGCGGGCGGCGGCGGCGTCGCGGGCGGTGGCCGGCGACGACTGGGGACCGGCGGACGTCGAGCGGTACGCCCGCGC
>JBEBJW010000975.1:0-3473 GCA_040079715.1 Myxococcota bacterium
CCTCGACCGGGTCCGGGGGCTCGGCGGCGGGCCTGTCCGCGCAGGCGAGGATCCAGGGCAGCGACGACCACATCCAGCACTCCAGCCGCTCGTCCGGTATCCCGCGTCGTCGGCGAGACAGTGGCCCTCGGAGGGTGGCGACTCGCGCGGCGTGGTGGACATGACCGCCAGACGGCCCCGGCGACCACCGACTGGTCGCCGCGGATCGAACTTCGATCCTTCCTCGCTGCGGGCAGACCTCCAGCTCACGGTCGACCGGGAGCTGCGACGACTGTCCCGGTGGGTCCGCCTGCGACAATCGACCGCAGCCAGGTCTCGGGTCCAATCGCGCCGGCGCGGGCACTCAGGGTCGTCGACGCTTCGATCCGAACCTGCGACAGAACCACAGGCGCCTCCTCCGGACTCCGGAGCTGCGATGCGCCCGGGAGGAACCGAGATGCGTGGAACCGAGATCCTGTTCGTCACCGTGCTCGCCTGCTCTGGGAAGGACACCCCGACCGACGGGACGACCGACGTGGCCGACGCCGACGCCGATACCGACGCGGACTCTGACAGCGACACCGACACGGACTCGGACAGCGACGCCGACGCGGACAGCGACACCGATTCGGACGCCGACACCGACCCCACCGAGCCCCTGGCGGTGGACGTGGTGTTCGACGCTCGGTTCGGCGATGAGCCGCTGGCCTGCGGCACCGTGTACGACGCCACGCCCTATGGCAGCGCCACGGTCGAGATTGGCGACTTCCGGCTGTACCTCTCCGAGGTGGCCCTGATCGACGGCACCGGCGCCGAGGTGCCCGTCACGCTGACCGACGACGGGCTGTGGCAGGGAGGCGGGGTGACCCTGCTCGACTTCGAGGATGGGACCGCCCAGTGCGCGACCGTGGGCAACGCCGGGCTCAACGACCACGTCGTCGGTACGGCGCCCGCAGGCACCTACACCGGGCTGGCCTTCACCGTCGGCGTTCCGTTCGACCAGAACCACCAGGACCTCGCGTTCGCCCCGGCACCGCTCAACGTTCCCGCGATGTTCTGGATCTGGCAGTACGGCTACAAGTTCACCTCGATCGACCTGTACAACGACCTCGAGGCCCCTGGGAACTACTGGGCGGTCCACGTGGGTTCGAACGGGTGCACCGCGGGCTCGTACTACGATGCGCCGACCGTGGAGTGCGACTACCCGAACCGGTCCCGCGTGGTGCTCGACGGCTTCGACCCCGCCTCTTCCACGGTCGTGGTCGATCTCGCGGCGATGCTGACCGGCGCGAACCTCGATCTCGACACCCCGGACACCTCGCCGGGCTGCATGTCGGGCGACCCCTTGGAGTGCCCGCCGGTCTGGGAGAACCTGGGGATGGACTACGCCACGGGCGCTTGCGTGGACGGCTGCGCGGGCCAGACCGTGTTCACGGTGGAGTGATGCTGTTCCTCGCCGCCATGAGCTGTCGGGACCCGGTCGCCCTGGACCCGGGCGATCGGACGGACCCGACGACGACGCCGTCGCCGACGTCGGGCCACGACACGCCGAGCCCCACGACCACTGGCGGCGGAACCACCACCGCCGGGTACGTGTGGGACCTGCCGGACGGCTTCCCGTTGCCTGTGGTGCCCGATGACAACCCGATGTCGGATGCCAAGGTCGAGCTGGGCCGCCACCTGTTCTACGATCGACGCCTGTCGGGGAACCGGACCCAGTCGTGCGCGGACTGCCACCACCAGGAGCTCGCGTTCACCGACGGACTGGTGGTGCCCGTCGGCTCTACCGGGGAGGACGGGGTCCGCAACGCCCCGTCGATCGCGAACGCTGGCTGGTTCTCCACCCTCACCTGGGTCAACCCGATCCTGGTGACGTTCGAGCAGCAGATCCCGGTGCCACTGTTCGGGCAGGAGCCGGTCGAGCTGGGCCTCGGCGACGACGCCCTCGACCGGTGGGCCGAGCTGTCGACCGATCCGGTCTACGAGCCGCTGTTCGCCGCGGCGTGGGGGGACCTGCCCACGGAGGAGCGGGTCTCGAACGAGACGGTGGTGAAGTCGCTCGCGACCTTCATCCGCTCGGTGGTGTCGGGGGACTCGCCCTATGACCGCACTGTGGCGGGCGACCCCACGGCGATGTCGGACTCGGCGAAGCGGGGGCTCGCGCTGTTCGGCGGGGAGCGGCTCGAGTGCACGCACTGCCACGGGACGTTCCTGTTCGACAACGCGGTGGCGTGGGAGGGCCTCGCCTACCCCCAGCACCTGTTCACCAACGACGGGCTGTACGACGTGGGCGATGGCGCCTACCCGCCCGCGAACCCCGGTCTGGTCGCGTTCACCAGCGACCCGAGCGACTCGGGCAAGTTCCGCCCGCCGAGCCTGCGCAACGTCGCGCTGACCGCGCCGTACTTCCACGACGGCAGCGCCGCCACCCTCGACGACGTCCTCGACTCCTACGAGCGCGGCGGACGGCTCACCGAGGACGGACCCTGGGCTGGCGACGGCGCGACGAACCCGTACAAGAACGGGCTGCTCAAGGGCTTCCAGCTCACCGACCAGGAGCGCGCCGATGTACTCGCGTTCCTCGACGCGCTCACCGACGAGTCGCTGCTCACCGACCCCCGCTACGCCGACCCCTGGCCGGACGAGCTGCCGTGAGGCAACGCCGGGACCTCGCCCGCGAGCTCGCCGGTTGGGCCGACGAGGAGGCCGAGGCCTGGGCCGCGTTCGTGGCGGCGCTCTCCAGCTACGAACGGGCGGTCAGGGGGCGCCGGCCGGAGATCGAGGTCCGCCCCCTGTTCGAAGGCGCAGAGTCCGCGCGGATGACCTGGGCGGAGGCCGCCCGCGCGAAGCATGTGCGGGGCCGGGAGGCGATGGTGCTCCTCGGGATCGGTCCGCGGGTACCCGTCGACTCCAGCTCGGCTTGGGCAGGCTCCCGTCGCGGCCGGCGCTGAATCAGCGCGGTGGCCTGGGCCGACGGGCGGCGAGCGCGAGTTCGCGACCTGGGGGACTGCCACGGCCGGCGGCTGCCTCGTCGCGGGCGTTCTTGGTCTCACCGCGCACTCAGCCAGAACCGCGAACCGGTCGCCGTGGACGGGGACTGCGCTCAGGTGTGGGGGTTCTCGGCGGTGGTGCGCAGCCCGGGTCCCCCGAGCCGCTACTTCGGCTGGGCGAAGAAGTCTTCGGGGAGCCGGGATCGCGGTCGGCCAGAATCCAGGATGGAAGCAGGTTGGGCTTCCGCGCCGCGCCGACTGGGACTGTCAAGGGGCGGCCCATGTGACCGCAGTCGGGGCGGCAGATGTGATCCGTCGATCGAGGCGATCCGCGACCTCGCGATCGGCCGCGCTCGTGTGGCGATGATCTGGCCGCGCTGGACCCGTCGATCGAGCCCCAGATCTACCCCGTGCTGAGGGCGGCAGACCTGACCGCTGTCCGTGCTCGGGCGATTCTCCGGCCCACCCCCGTCCGAGATGGGCGACCCACCTGCACGACCGTGG
>JBEBJW010000976.1:0-3468 GCA_040079715.1 Myxococcota bacterium
GTTCCCCGGGCTCCGGGGCGAGCAGGTGGTGCAGGGCCTCGATCTGCTCGGGATCGCGGTCTCCTCCGGTGCCGCGTGCGCGAGCGGGAGCATCGAGCCCTCGCCGGTCCTGGCCGCGCTGGGCGATCCCGAGCCCGCCGGAGGGGTCCGGTTCAGCTTCGGCCCGGACACGACCGTGGACGAGGTCGAGGCCGCCCTCGCGGCGGTCGCCGAGCTGATCCCGCGGATCCGCGCCGCCGCTGCGTGGGAGGCAGGGTAGGGGCAGGGGAGCCCGATCGGCGGCCGAGGCTCTCCGGTGCCGGCTCGTATCGAGGTGTTCCACGGCGCCGGGTCGACGCCGCGGGCGCGATACCCGGTCCCGGGAGGTGCCCGATGGCCCGGCTCCGCAACCTCGGCGCGGCGTTCCTCGCGCTCGGGATGATCGAGCTCGCGTGGGTCGCGTTCTGCTTCGGCGGCGCGGCGCTGCTCGGGATCGGGGTCCTGCTGCCCGACGAGGGCAAGCTGTTGTTGGTCGGGTCGGCGGCGTACGTGATCCTCGCGCTGGTGAACCTCCCGATCGCGCTGATCCACCTGCTGGCGGGCGCGAAGCTCCGCCAGGGCACGGCGACCCTGCTCCTCGCGCTGGCGGCGTTCGCGGCCTCGCTCGTGTCGATGGTGCTGGCGCTGTACTGCTCGCCGTTCACGCTGGCGGTGCTGGTGTACGCGGTGGTGGTGCTCGCCGACCCAGACGCCCGCGAGGCGCTGGACCCGGCGCCGCGCCGGTGACCGCGCGGTCGCTCAGCCGCCGGTGAACGCCGCGCGCTGGGCCGCCGGATCGATCGCCGGGTCGACCTCCGCCCACACGTCGATCACCGCCTCCGCCATCTCGTGCGCCGACGCGAACCGATCCTCGACCCGGCGGGCGGTGGCGCGGCGGATCAGCGGTCGCAGCCCCGGCGGGATCCGCTCGAACACCGAGGGATCCTGGTCCGACACCACCACGTCGATCGGCCGGCGGCGCGTGATCAGCAGGTACAGGGTGGCCCCGACGCTGTACAGGTCGGCCTGGGGCCCCGCGCTCCGCGGATCGACCCGCTGCTCGGGGGCCATGTACGCGACGGTACCGAGCGCGTCGCCGGCGCCGGTGAGCTGCGTCGCGTGGGCGTCCCACCGGCAGATCCCGAAGTCGGTCAGCTTCAGCCGGAGCCGCCCGTCGACGCGCGCGATCAGCAGGTTTTGCGGCTTCACGTCGCGGTGGATCACCCCGTTCGCGTGGGCGTGGTGCAGGCCGCACAGGACCTGGAACGTCCAGTCGAGCGCCTCGGACAGCGACAGCGATCCCACCGCGCGGACCCGCCCGGCGAGCGTGCCGCCGGTCGCGAGCTCCATCGCGTAGTAGTACGGCGCCTGCTCGCCGCCGGGATCGAACACCCGCACGATGTTCGGGTGATCGAGGGCGAGGGTCGCTCGCGCCTCGTGCAGGAACCGGACCCGGGTGCGATCCGAGCTTGCCGCGTGCGCCAACAGGATCTTCACGGCGCACGCCTCGCCGGTGGACCGATCGCGCGCCCGGTACACGGTGGCCGAACCGCCGCTCCCGACGGGGTCTTCGAGCTCGTACCGGCCGTCGCCGACGAGCTGGGGCTGGGACATCGGGTTCACCCGCCGATTGTACCTGCCGCGGGGGTCAACCGGAACCGAGGTCCGAGATCGAGGTGACCTCCGAGCAACCGCACGCCGGTCGGATCGGCAGTACAACGAAGACGCGGACCCTGAGGTCGACGTGCTGCTCAGGATCGGCGAGACCATCGACCGATATCGGATCGAGGCGCTCATCGGACAAGGTGGGATGGCGGCGGTCTATCGGGTCCGCCACGTCCAACTGGACTCCGAACACGCGCTGAAGGTCCTGTTCATCACGGCCCCGAAGGTCATCAACCGCCTGTTGCGCGAGGGGCGGGTCCAAGCCAACCTGCGGCACCCGAACATCGTCAGCGTCACCGACGTGCTGAACATCCAGGGCGCGCCCGCGCTGCTGATGGAGTACATCGACGGGCCCGCGCTCGACACCTGGCTGCTCGAGAACCGACCGACCCTCGAGGAGTCCCTGTGGCTGTTCCGCGGGATCCTCCGCGGCATGTCCGCCGCCCACGAGCGCGGGGTGGTCCACCGCGACCTCAAGCCAGCGAACGTCCTGCTGGCCCCGACCGAGGACGGCCTCGTCCCGAAGGTGACCGACTTCGGGCTGGTGAAGTCGGTGGTCGAGCAGCGGGGCGACACCCAGACCGGCATGACGATGGGCACGCCCGAGTACATGTCACCCGAGCAGATCCGCGACGCGAGCGACATCGACATCCGGGCCGACATGTGGTCGCTCGGGTGCATCCTGTACGAGCTCGTGTGCCACCGGCGCGCGTTCCAGGGCGTCGACAAGATGTCGACCTTCAACCAGATCGTCGCCGGGACGTACGAGCCGCCCCGGAAGCTCGTCGAGAACCTGCCTCGGAACGTCGCCGAGGCGATCCGGAGCCTGCTCGAGGTCGATCGCGACAAGCGCCTGTCGCGGTGCGAGCCGCTGCACGACCTGCTGTACGAGGAGCAGGCCGCGCCGGTCGGTCGGATCGCGTCCCCGACGAAGTCGATCGTCCCGCTCAGGGTCGAGCCGCCGTCGGCGGAGTCGGTGGCGCCGCTGTCGCAGCCGCTCCCGCTCCAGTTGTCGGTCCCGACCGGCGCGCCGGCCACCCAGCGGGTGAGCACCCCGCGGCGAGGGGTCCGCCCGACGCTCGAGCCAGACCCGCCCCGGAAGCGCACCTCCGTGAGGCGGGTGGTGTTCGGGGCGCTGGCGGCGGTGCTCGCGTCGGTGGCGGTGATCGCGACGCTCACGATCGCCCGCAGCACCACCGCGGCCGAGGCGCCGCCGCGGGGGACGGGTCCGCCGTCGCTGGTCCGGACCGTGCGGCCGTCGCCGCTGGCGAGCCGCCCGGTGGTGATCGCGTTCCCGCCGCCGTCGTGGGAGGAGCCGGACGACGAGGGGGAACCCGCGACCCGCGCGAGCCCCGAGGCGTCCCCGCGGTCGCCGGCCGGATCGGCCTCGGCCGCGCCGTCGCCGGCCGAGGCCGCGGCGCCCCTCCCGGCGTCCCGGACCGAGCTGATGCAGCGACCGGGCGACGGAGGCCGGGTCTCCGTGACCGGCGACGCGCGGCAGGTGTGGCTCGAGGCCGGGGGCAAGCGGATCGATCCCGATGGCCTGATCGCCCCCGGATCGTACCTGGTGGTCGCGGACTTCGGGAGCGGCTCGCCGGTCGGCGCGGGTCGGATCGAGATCGAGGACGGCGCCGAGGTGACCCTGTCGTGCACGAGCTCCCTCGCCGAGTGCCGCTCGCAGTGAGGCCGGCGCGAGGTTAACCAGGCCGCATGGCCATCCTGTTCGTGCTCGTCGCCGGGATCGGATGGGCGCAGGAGCCTCCGCCCGCTCCGCCCGCTCCGCCC
>JBEBJW010000977.1:0-3467 GCA_040079715.1 Myxococcota bacterium
CCCTCCTACTCGACCCAGGTTCTGCACGCGGAGCACCGGATTCCAGGTGGCTCAGTCTTCGCGAGCAGAACCGGCTCAGTCCTGACGAGCGCCGAGGCACCCTCCGAATCCCGGCCGGCGTGCCTCCATGGCCCGTCCGCGTGCCACGAAACCCGGCGACCCGGATAGTCGGCCCTCTTGTCGACCACCTTCGAGAGCACCAGCATGCTCTCGGACGCGGAATTCCAAGGTTCCATGCACAGAAATGCGACGCAGCGTGTTCCGCGAGCCTCCGAATGTACCCAGGAACACCAGATTCGACCGATTCGCGAATCTCAGTGTAGAACACCGATTTCAACCAGCGACCACCAGACTCGCTGGGTACATTTCGCGCCAGGTCAGGATCGCGAAAGTGCAGGTTGAAAGTGGTCGGGGCGACTGGATTCGAACCAGCGACCACCAGACCCCCAGCACGTTGGATGGGGCGCTCACGTAGGCCAGAAGCACCGCGCCGCACGTACGGACAGCCTGTCCGTACCTTGTCCGCACAAGGCGGCACTACCAGTCGGGCGGCAGGAGCGGAACATGGCGCTTCGCGAGCTCCACGAAGTACGCCCGGTCCGAGGCCACGAGTTCGTGGATGCTCCGACCACAGAACGGACAGTAGCGCATCCCGGTCGTGGTTACGAACGACCGATCCTTCGATGCGGCGTAAAGCGATAGGCGCGGCGCGTCAGGATTGCGGCACACGACGGACAGGCCCACGCCTGCATTCTCGATCGCGAAGCGTAGCCCTGGGCAACACAACGGGTCTGTCGTCATGGGGTGAACTCGATCTGGAACTGCTTGATCGTCTCGGCTGTATCCACGGAGAACCTCACCTCCTTCGCGTTCGAGATTCCGATCTTGATCAACCGGGGATCGGAGTCGATGAGCCCCTGCTCGCGGTCTGCCCTGGGAGCTGCGATCTCTACGGCCGCCGACATAGCTGCATGGCTGGGTGGGGCGGACATCCTGGAACACCGCAACCTACACCATCGGAGGTGCAGGCCGTGCTCCGGGTCGTGCAACGACCGTAGACAACTCACCTACGGGCCGTAGAACAGGCGTTCGAGCCCGGGGGGAACGAGCTCCACCCCGTCCGACGCGCGACGCGCCCAGACCACGCCGCGTCGCCAGGCGAACGGTCCGAGCGCGCTCACGGCCCGACCCGGATCGCTTGCCCGGAGCGCCGCCTCCACCGCCTGGTGCCCCTTCTCGGCGACGTGCGCTACAGCCTCCTCAGGTGGCAGCACCAGGGCCGCACCCAGGTCCTTCACCGGAGGTGGGCCCGACGGCCGCGACCCCCGCAACACGAAGTCCGCGTACACCTTCGACTCCCACAACGCATCGGTCCGGTCGGTCTCCTCGGCGGCCCGGACCCGCAGAGCGCCGTCGTCGATCTGCCAGACGATCCGCCACAGCTCCTGCAGGACGAATGGTCGCCGATGGGGACCACAGGTCGTCAACCACTCGAACCCGGCCGCCGCGTGGTCCAGGAGGGACGAACGCAGATCCTCACCCAAGCAGTACCGGGCCTGGAGGCAGTTCCCGGTCCAGATCCACCGACCGTCCGCACCCGAGGCATGTGCCGCCCGCTCGCTGAATCGGACCTGAAGGTCGGTCAGCCCTGCGTCGTCGAGCCCGTCCACGATCGCCATGAGGTCTACCTCGGAGGAATGTAGAAGGTGATGGCCCCTTGCGGGATCCGGCGCTCGACGAGGTGCTCCTCCTCGTCCAAGGACATGACCGCGGCCTCCGGCTCTCCGTGCGCCGTCGTGACGTCGGAGATCTCTTCTGGCCCCCAGACCTGTGCACCGGCGTCGTGCAGCTCGCCCCGGTCGATCACGATTACCCCGAGCCGGCCGAACTTGTCGATTGCGATGTCGAGCCGCGCCGTGGTGGAGACGAAGCCCGAGTTCTCGCGCTCTTCCTGCTGGATGTGGGCGATCATGGCCTCCACCGACGTATCTGGACCCAGCGACCGGACGCCTCTCCCCGCGAGCAAGGTCTCGACGTCCCCCTCGGAGATGCCCTGAAAAGGTAGCGCGCGTGATCGTCCGTTTCCTCCTCGAACTCGTCCTCGGTCTTCACCTCAATGACATCGAGCAGGTCCTCGTAGTCGGGCGATTTCGAGGCCGAGAGTGGCGAAATCCCCACCGCGACCCGCAGGGCTTCGCTCACCCCGTGTTCGCTGGCATAATCGGCAAACGCCTGGTATCCATGGACGGAGTTCGAGAAGTAGCCTTCCCCGACCGGCAGTTCGATCCGGTTGTCCAGAGCGACGAGCCCTGCGTATCCGCCGAAGCCGCCGGCAACGCCGACCGTCACGACACCCCCCCACGCGAGCGCCCCGCCGGTCGCCGCGACCTCGGGTGCCGCGCCCAGGGTCGTGCCGGTCCGAAGCGCGCCCTGCAGCCCGAGCCGCTCAGCGGAGGCCGTTGCGGCCCTGAAGGCAGCTTGGACCCGCGTGCTGCCGGCCGCCCGTGCGGCCTGGTTCAGCAATTGCTCCTCCCCCGCCAACCCCGATGGATCCGCCAACCTCACCGGGTTCCCGCGAACATGGGCGAATCGGTTCGGCCCGTCGGAGAGGCCCGCTGGATCGGGGCGTTCCCAGCGCCCCAGCCATGGCGCGTAGTACCGCGCGTCGTGGTAGTTCAGGCCGGTTTCTTCGTCCTTCTCGTTCCCCGTGTAGCGGTAGCGCTTGGCGGAGACCTGGGTCCCAGCCTTCTCCGCGTACCACGCCGTCGTCCCGTGGGGGTGGTACTCCTCATAGGTGATGACGGCGCCACTCTCGTCGACCTCGAGCGTGGCGGTGCCGACATGGTCGTCGAGCTGGTATCGCTGGCGCGGGATCGGGTTCGCGACGGCTGAGCCGTTGGTGACCGAGAGTGTCTCGGCCATCGCGACCCGACGCTGGTCGTCCATCACATGAAGCGTCTGACGCTCTTCCTGGAGGCCCGACGAGGTGCGCTTCCGCCACACCTCGTACCCCCCCACGTAGATCCGCTCCTCCTGGACCCCTCCCTTGTCCACCCGCTTCCGGACCCGCTGACCGCCGGCATCGTACGCGTACCACGCCACACTGCCGGCCAGATCGAGATCCGCACGCCGGATCTGGTCCTGGTGGTCGCGGACCAGCGCCGGCAGGTGCGGCATCGCGGTCATCGCGCCGCGATCGTTGTACTGGTAGCGGTCGGTGTGGGTCGATGGGTCGTCGGAGTCGTCCCCGGGGGCGCTGGTGCTCACCAGCTGATTGTTGCCGACCTCGTACGCGTACCCCCGCCGCCAGGCCACGGCGCCGCCATCCCCGACCTGGTGCTTCATCTCGAGCAGGTTCCCGACCGTGTCGTACGACTGGGTGTACTGGCGCAGTGCGGGGTCCCCCAGGTCCGGGATCGCACCCGCGGAACCGGCGTAGTCAGCATAGAACGCGGTGGTCTGCCGCT
>JBEBJW010000978.1:0-3465 GCA_040079715.1 Myxococcota bacterium
ATCCACCTGCTCGAGGATCGCGTCGTACTCGGGCTTGTCGACCAGGCCGACGCACGGCGCACAGCACCGCCCCATCTGGTGCAGCAGGCACGGGCGCCGGCGGCAAGGTCGTCGCGAAGGGCGGCGCCACCACGCTCGAGCTCGGCGCGGGCAGCTCCGAGCCCGAGTTGGCCGAGCTCGCGGGCAAGATCCGGTCGGCGGCGGAGCGGTTCAAGGCGGAGGGCGGCGCGGAAGACGGCAAGTAGCAGCCTTCGTCCCGTGCCCGTCCCCGTGCCCCTGGCCGCGCCGCCCAGTCCGTCCTGATCGGGGTGGGGTGTGTGCCCCTGCCCGTGCCCGTGCCCATGCCCATGGGGGGATCCGCGCTAGCTCCAGCGGCACGCAGGTCCGGGTGGCGTCCCGTCGCACCCCGCCCACGGGATCCGGGATCGACTTCTGGGCGTTGCACCGAGCTCGCGACGCTGGTCGGCGGCGCGCTCGACCCGTGGATTCACAGGTCGAGCCGCCGGCGGGGAGCTCCGGGCGTCCCGTCGTCCGCCACCGAGCCGCTCGACGACGGGATCGTCGTCCCAGCGAGCCGGGACGGCGGCCCGAAGACTCGCGTCAGGAGCGCGTGAACGCTCCCTGAAGGGAGCATTCCCGAGCGCTCCTAGCGGAACGAGCTGGTGCACCCCGAGCAGCTCGTGTTGCCTCCGAAGAACAGGTACCAGGTCGACCGTTGCGGCGGGTCGCGGTCGTCCTCGAGGGCGATCGTCAGGTCGGAGCTGCCTCCGGGGAACGGCCCGGTGTGCCACACGCCCGAGGTGTCGTCCGGGTCGAACTCGACCCACCCGTACGCGTAGGGGAACCACACCCGGACCCCGTCGTTGTCCGGATCGTGGAACTCGAGCGTCAGCGGGAAGTCGTCGCCGGGCGCGAGCGCGTCGAACGCCGGAGCCCCGTCGCGCGGCCAGTCCTGCCCGTTGATCGCGTCGAGCACCGGCGGCTCGTTCACCAGCGGGATCTTGCCGAAGCAGCCCGTCAGGGACCCGGCGGCGAGGGCGAGCGGGATCACGGGACCTCCAACGTCGTCACGGTCCAGACCAGCGGCGAGGTCCCGAGCACCACCGCCGCGCGCAGCGCCCCGTGGTAGTCCTCGGGGATCCGGAGGCGGTTGTCGCCGTACGGGCGCCCGTCGTCGGTGAACCCGGTCTGGCGGGTCCGGCCGGTGCCGAGGAGCTCGCCGTCGTCGACGTACCACCGCAGGTCCTCGTACAGCACGCCGTCCCCCGAGAACGCCCCGGTGACCGAGAACCGCAGCCGGACCTGGCCCCCGGCGCGGACCTCGCCGTCGACCCACTCGAGCCGCGGGTCGGCGGTGGCCGGGTCGCGGACCGGACCCCACCCGTACGGCGTCCCCGGCGGCGCGATCACCGCGAACGCGGCCCCCGAGCCGAAGTCGTCGTCGGACGTGGCGAGGACCCGCACCGGGACCGTGCTGTAGCACCAGTTCGGGGCGTAGTGGCCGCCGGTGTCGGCGCTGTCGCCGGTGTCGTAGCCGTAGCCGCCGTAGCCCTCGGTGTAGCCGCTGTACCCGGTCGCGGGCTCGCACGGGTAGGTCATCGTCGGCGGGGTCCACCGGAACGGCACGCCGGCCCCGATCCGCTCGATCAGGGTCGGCTCGCCGTAGCAGGTGAGATCGTACAGCTGGACCGGCAGATCGGTCCGGAGCCCGCAGACTTCGCCGGTGATCCCGGTCACCCGGTGCGGCGACAGCACCAGCGCGTCGACCGTTCGCGGGCCGAACGGATCGTCGGGCGACACCGGCACGATCGACACCGCGGGGACCCGCGTCCGATCGATCTTCCAATCGAACGCCTCGGGTGAGGTGGCCTGGCAGCCGATCCACGCCAGCAGCGACAGGGGGAGCGGGAGCATCAGTACGCGACCTCCAGCCCGAACGTGGGCAGGATCGGCACGAAGGCCAGCACCTCGAGCTCCCGGTACGCGTAGTCGTACGTCGGGAACAACGGGTTGCGGCTGTTCAGCGCGTTGTACACGTCGAGGTAGAACGTCCACCGGGCCCGGCGGCCGATCCACGTCTTGTCGAACCGGACGTCGAGCCGCTTGTACAGCGGGTACCGCTCGCTGTTCGGGTCGCCCTCGTACGCCTCGAAGTAGCCGTACTCGTCCTGGACCCCGTGCAGCGGGTCGAACACGAGGCCCGACGTGAGCTGGCCCCGGCCGGAGATCGTCCAGTTCTTGCCGAGGCCGGTCCCCCAGACCACCACCAGGCTCGCCGGCAGATCCGCGTCCGACCGCAGCTGGGTCCCGTCCGGGTAGGTGCGGGTGCTGCGCCCGATCGCGCCGGCGATCCACCCGAACTGGTCGCCGTCCGGCATCAGCCGGAGCTGTGCCTCGAGCCCGTACGCCCGCCCGAGGACGTCCCGGTACACCGGCACCTCCTGGAGCGAGCCGACCGGCGGCCCGTACGGCTCGGTCGTGCCGGTCACGATCGGCGGCTCGACCACCAGCTTGGTGTCGCGGACGACGAGGTCCCACAGCTCCGTCTCGTACACCGCGAGCTCGAGGCCGAACCCCGACGGCCAGCGCGCCGACAGGCCGACCGTCGACTGGAGCGCCCGGATCACCCCGAGCTCCCCGGCGGCGAACCCGGTGGCCGCCCGCTCGAGGGTCGGTCCCTGCGACAGCAGGCCGCTGTACCCGACGAGCGACACGTGGTCCGACAGGTCGTACCGGATCGAGCCGCGCGGCTCGGGCACGACCTCGAGCGGGCCGAGGAGCTGGTGCGCGCTGACCCGGATCCCCGGCGCGAACCGCCACCGCCCGGGCATCCACCCGAGCTCGGCGTACGGGCCGGCCCACAGCTTGGTCGCGGTGGTGGTCGCGTCCGGATCCGGGAGCTGGTACAGCGCGGTCAGGGTGCCGGGCTGGACCGTGACCTCGGCGCCGATCCCGAGGTCGAGGGTGTCGGACAGGGTGTGCAGGCCGTCGTGGCCGACCGAGAACCACCCGGCGTCGAGCGACGCGTACTGGATCCCGGACGCGCCGATCAGGCCGAGGCCGGGCACGAGGTTCTGTTGGCGGTCCCGCCCGACGGTCACCCAGGTCGACGACGGGTGGCCGGGGACGGTGTGGTCCCACCGGACCTGGAGCCGCACGAACCGCGAGTCGATCAGGAGGTTCGGGTCGTACGGGGTGTCGGGCGGCGGAGGCGGGTCGTGGACGCCGTCGCCGTCGAGATCGGTCTCCTCGGGGATCAGCTCGATCCCGTCGCGCGCGCTGAGGAGGGTGAACGACAGGCGCTCGGTCGCGCCGTTGTGGACCAGTCGGATCTGCTGGTCGCGGTACGGGAGCCGGAGCGACGGCGGGCGGTAGTCGCGGCTGTTCAGCCCCTGGACCGCCCGGACGCCCCACGCGACGCCGTTGATCACCGCGCCGACCCACGCCCGTCGCCCCCCCGCCCGC
>JBEBJW010000979.1:0-3465 GCA_040079715.1 Myxococcota bacterium
CGATCTCCGGACCGTGAACAGCTGGCGGCTGAAGCTGGCGGAGGTCCCGACGATCGAGCTGCTCGAGGTCCACCTGGTGAACGCGGTGGCCCCGTTCGTGTTGAACGCGCGGCTCAAGCCGCTGATGGCCCGGGTCCCGACGCGCGACACCCACATCGTGAACGTGTCGGCGATGGAGGGCCAGTTCTACCGGACCCACAAGAGCGACCGGCACCCCCACACCAACATGGCGAAGGCGGCGCTGAACATGCTGACCCGGACCTCCGCCGCGGACTACGCCGAGGACGGGATCCACATGAACAGCGTCGACACCGGGTGGGTCACCGACGAAGACCCCGCCGGCAAGGCCGACGAGAAGCGGCAGATGCACGACTTCACCCCGCCGCTCGACGTGGTCGACGGCGCGGCCCGGATCTGCGACCCGGTGTTCGACGGGCACAACACCGGGAACCACGTGTGGGGGCTGTTCCTCAAGGACTACAAGCCCACCGACTGGTAGCAGGCGGCGGTGCGGATCGCCGACGGCAGGTCGTTGGACCGCGCCGACGGCCCCATCGAGATCGGCGAGAGACCCCACCGGCGACAGCAAGTCGGCGTGCTCGGCCAGCGCGAGGACGAGGACGGTCAGCCCATGGCCTACCGGACCTCCGAGCGATCACCCGGAGCCCTCGCCGTACAGGGCGTCCGCCGCGAGGGCTTCGAGCTGGCGGATCGCCGCCCCGGTCCCCGGCAGCCACAACGCCGCGGTCGCGGGCCCCGCCAGGCCGCGGATCCACGCCAGCAACGTCCAGGTCGCCCGCTGCTCGGGACTGCGATCCATCATCCACCACAGGATGACGCCGAGCTGGGCGAGGTCGAGCAAGCGCCCCAGGGCCATCGCGACCGCGGGCTCGGGCGCGTCGGCCGCCCCGGTGACCACCTCGACGAACCGGTCGCGGACCCGTCGACGGGTGTCAGCCGCGGCGGGTGAGAACAACCCGGTCTCCGGGTCGGCCAGCATCACGAGGAGCGTGGCCCGCAACGGGCCCCGGTGGTCCCGCAGCGTCTCGAGGCTCGCGGTCAGCGCCACGTCGAACCGGCCGAACCACGACCCGGTCGGCAAGCGCTCGGTCCGGGCCGCGAACGCCTCCGACAAGCGGCCGTACAGCTCGAGGACGACGGCCGGCTTGCTCGGGAAGTACCGGTAGAGCAGCCCCGGACTCACACCGGCCTCGGTGGCCACGCGCCGCAGCGTGGTCGCTTCGTAGCCCTGCTCCGCGAACAGCCGGGTGGCCACCGCGTACAGCGCCTCCCGCGTCTCCTCCCCGCGCGCGGTGCGCCCGGGTGGCCGGCCGCGCGGACGGGAGGATCGGGTGTTGTCATTTTCCATGAACACGTTTACCTATAATCCGAGGGTGGCTTCCGCCGCCCGATCGGGAGGACTCCATGCGGATCGTGATCCCTGGCGGAACGGGGCAGCTCGGCACTATCCTGCAGCGCGAGCTGCGGGCGCGCGGCCACGACGTGGCGGTCCTCGGGCGGCGGGTCGCCGATCCGGCGCTGCGGTGGGACGGTCGGTCGCCCGGGCGGTGGTGGGACGCGATCGACGGCGCAGACGCGGTCGTGAACCTGACCGGGCGGTCGGTGAGCTGCCGGTACCGCTGGGAGAACCTGGCGGAGATGATGAGCAGCCGCGTGGAGTCGACGATCGCGGTGGGCCAGGCGATCGCGGCCGCGCGCCGACCGCCCGCGGTGTGGTTGCAGGCCAGCACCGCGAGCATCTACGCGCACACGCTCGGCGCTCCGCACGACGAAGCGACCGGCGTGCTCGGCGGCCACGAGCCCGGCGTGCCCGCGTACTGGGCCTACAGCGTGGCGATCGCGCGGGCGTGGGAGCTGGCGTTGCAGGCCGCCCCCACCCCCCGCACGCGACGGGTGGCGCTGCGGACCGGGTTCGTCATGAGCCCCGACGCCGGCGGGGTGTTCGACTGGTTGGTGTGGCTCGCCGAGCGCGGCCTCGGAGGACCGTTCTGCGGCGGGCGGCAGCGCGTGTCGTTCCTGACCGACCTCGATCTCGGCCGAGCGGTCGCGTTCCTCCTCGACCACGAGTCGCTCGAGGGTCCGGTGAACCTCACGGCCCCGCACCCGGTGCCGAACGGCGAGCTGATGGCCACGCTCCGCGCCGCGCTCGGGATCCGCTTCGCCCTGCCCATCCTCCCGCCCATGGCGAGGCTCGGCGCCGTGATGCTCGGCACGGACGTCGAGCTGATGCTCAAGAGCCGGCGGGTGATCCCCGGCAAGCTGCTCGAGGCCGGGTTCGGCTTCGCCCTGCCCCGGTGGGACGACGCCGCGCCGCACCTCGTGGACCGCATCCGCGCGCGGCGGGCCGCGGGCGAGGCGGCGCCGGCCGAGCGGGAGGCCGCGTGATCCGGTGGGCTCCGCGGCGCACCGCGTGGTTCCTCGCCACCGGGGCGCCGGGGGTGGCGCTCGCGCCGTGGGCCCTCGGGCCAGACACGGTCTCCGTGGGGTTCGCGCTCGGGTTCGCGACGTTCCTGCTCGGCCACACGGTGGGTCTGCACCGCGGGGTGCTCCACCGCAGCTTCGCCGCACCGCGACCCGTCCGCGACGCGCTGGTCTGGCTGTTCGTGCTGATCGGGCTCGGCGGTCCGCTCGCGTGGATCCGGGTCCACGACCAGCGCGACCACTGGCAGAACCAGCCGACCGCGCCCCCGTGGTTCCGGTACGACCACGGCGCAGCGCGCGACCTTTGGTGGAACCTCCACACGGTGTACGACGACGGCCGCACCTGGCTCCGCGACGAGGACCGCGCCGACCCGTGGCTCGGCTGGCTGCAGCGCACCTGGGTCTGGCACAACGTCGCCGGGTTCGTGGTGCTGTTCGCAGTCGGAGGCTGGCGGCACCTCGTGGTCGGCGGGCTGCTGCGGGTCTGGCTGTCGCTCGTGCTCCACTGGTGGGTCGGCTACGAGGCCCACGCTCGCGGCAGCGTCGCGTACCCGATCACCGGCGCGGTGGAGTGCGGCCGGAACCGGCCGATCCTCGGGATCCTGTCGCTCGGCGAGGGATTCCACAACAACCACCACGCATTCCCGGACAGCGCTCGCATCGGCCACCGCCCCGGGGAGCTCGACGCCGGCTGGCTGGTGATCCGCGCGCTCGAGCGCATGGGGCTCGCCCGGGACGTGCGGGTCCCCGGGCGAGGGGCGACTCGACGCGGCGAATCCAGCGAGTCCAGCGAGTGCCTCGAGGACCACGAGCCGACCGACCGGTAGCGTGGTCGGCGTGGGCCCGACCTACGACCTCCCGGGAGGGGCGGCGGTCGGGTGGGCCGCGGCGCTGCTGGCCGCCCAGCGCCGGGTCAGTACCGTCGCTCGAGCGTCGCGCCCCGGTAGTAGTGGCCGAGGATCGCGGCGTGGTCGTACCCGCGGTCCGCCATCACCGCCGCGCCGATCTGGCACAGCCCGACCC
>JBEBJW010000980.1:0-3461 GCA_040079715.1 Myxococcota bacterium
GTGTACTGCGAGGGCAACCAGGCGATCTCCGGGGGCGGCGTGTACCTCGACGCCCCGCCGACCCGGCTCGCGGACAGCGTGCTGGTGAACAACACCGCGACGATCGCGGGCGGAGGCGCGAGCGCGAACGACCTCTCCGGGGCCCGCCCGTGGGACCACGTGATGGAGCGGGTCGAGCTCCGCGGCAACACCTCACCGAACGGCGCGGGCACCGACGTGTTCCAGACCCACCTGGTGCTGATCGACAGCGTGCTGGAGGAGAACACGGCCGACCTCGGCGGAGGGGTCTACGTGTGGCCCGGCTCGACCCTGTCGGTCGTGGCGTCCGACTTCGGCGTCGACGCGCTCGACAACGTCCCCGACGACGCGTGGGACGGCAGGTCGAACGTCGGGTGGGGCGACGACGTGTCGGTCGCGTGCGACCTCGGCTGCGGCGTCCCGGCGCGGGCGGGGGCGACAGCGCGGGCGACGGAGCCGGCGACGGAGCCGGCGACCACGTGGCGCGACGCCCGGACCCTGCCGCGCATCGCGCGGTAGCGCCGGCCGGAGCCGCGGGCGACGGCGCCTACCGGACCCACGCCGCCAGCCGCAGCCCGAGCCCGATCCCGGGGACCCCGAACGGCGCGAGCTCCGGCACCACCAGCGCCCCGAGGTCCACCCGGTCCGACGCCGACCATCCGCCGCCGAGCTCGAGGTACAGCGACGGGCGCGCGTCCGGCGCCCGATCGGTGAACACGAACGTCTGGACCTCGGCCCCCGCGCCCGCGAGGAGGTGCCCGCGCACCTCGGGCCCGGTCCGCGCCCGCCACCCGACCGACCCCGGCAGGAACAGGTTCTCCTGCGAGGGCAGCACCCCGAACGCCACCCGCAGCCCGTGGATCGGCCGTCCTCCGGGTGCCCACACGAGCTCCGGGCGGATCCCGTAGTTGTGGCCGACCACGTCGTACTCGACCGGCAGCCCGACCGCGACGCTCACCGGTCACCTCCGCCGCCGAACCCGAAGTCCTCCTCGACCCCGAACCCGACCCCGTACGGGCCCTCGCCGCCGCGGGGGTCCCACACCCACACGTGGTTGTCACCGGCGCGGAGCGGCAGCGCGATCGTCCCCGACGACCAGTAGGTCCGCCGGAGCACGTCCTCGAAGTACACCTCGCGCTCCGGATCGTCGTTCAGGTCGACGTACGCCCCCTCCCCGTCCGGGATCGCCCGCGGGAGCGCCGCCCGCTCGGCGTCGGTCGGCGGCGGCAGCCCGGGCCCGACCACCGCGTACGCCGGCCGCCAGTCGGCGTATCGGGACTGGTGCGGGACCATCAGCTCGAACGGCAGCGCGAAGTCCCGCGGGAGCTCGAGGTGGATCTCGTGGACCGCCCCCGGCGTGAGCTCGCCCTCGACGAACCACGAGATCGTCGGGTCGGAGATCTCGGTCTCGGTCCCGCCGTCGAGCGGCCGGTGCGCGTCGGCGACCGGCGTCAGCGCCAGCGCCAGCGTCACCGCCCCGGGCCACCCGGGGCTCACGGCGCGCACCCGAGGTCCGGCTCGCGGTCGGCCAGCCAGGCGAGCCCGGCGGTGCACGCCCGATCGCACAGATCGGCGCCGGCCTCCCCGCCCCAGCAGGCGCCGTCGGGGGCGAACCGGTCCACGTCGGTGGTGGAGCCGTCGCGCGCGTCGCGGGCCTCCACGCACGCCACGTACCGGGCGCACGACGGGCGCGGATCCACCGGCAACGAACACGACACGAACGTCAGGAGCCACATGCCGACGACATAGGTCGGTGGCGCCCCGTCGCGCGCAGACGGCCCGCGATAGGCGGACGCGCGAGGTCCCGATGCCGATCGAAGGCGTCCCGTTCACCACCACCGACTGGGCGACGCTCGCCGAGACCGTCCACCCCGGCGCGCCCGGCACCTCGACCTGGCGCACGTTCGAGCAGGGCACGATCCGGGTCCGGCGGGTCGACTACGCGCCCGGGTACGTCGCCGACCACTGGTGCGAGCGGGGGCACGTGCTGCTGGTGCTCGAGGGCGAGCTGATCACCGACCTCGCCGACGGCCGGTCGGTGACGCTGACCGCCGGCATGTCGTACCAGGTGGCGGACGGCGCGTCGTCGCACCGGTCGCGCAGCCCCCGCGGGGCGCGGCTGTTCATCGTCGACGGCCGGGTCGCTGTACCAGTTCCCGGCCCGCCGGTCCCCACGCCCGTCCCCGCGCCGGAGCCCGGCACCCTCCGGACGATCGGCCTGCTCGGCGGGATGAGCTGGGAGTCGACGCTGCTGTACTACCGGCGGATCAACGAGGGCGTGCGGGACCGCCTCGGCGGCCTGCACTCCGCGAAGCTCGTCCTCGCGTCGGTCGACTTCGACGCGATCGCCGCGCTCCAGGCCGCGGATCGGTGGGACGAGGCCGGCGACGCGCTCGCCCGCGAGGCCGCGACCCTCGAGCGCGCCGGGGCCGCGTTCGTCGTGCTGTGCACCAACACCATGCACCGGGTGGCGCCGCAGATCGAGGCGGCGATCACCGTCCCGCTGCTCCACATCGCCGATCCCACCGCGGCGGCGATCCGCGCGCGCGGGCTCCGGCGGGTCGGGCTGCTCGGCACCCGGTTCACGATGGAGCAGGCGTTCTACCGGGATCGGCTGGTGGCGCACGGGCTCGAGCCGCTGGTGCCGCCGGAGGCCGACCGCGCGCGGGTCCACGCCGCGATCTACGACGAGCTGTGCCGCGGCGTGATCACCGCGGGTTCGCGCGACGCGCTGCGCCGGATCGCGGCCGACCTCGTCGCCGCCGGAGCGCAGGCGGTGATCCTCGGCTGCACCGAGCTCGGCCTGGCGCTGTCGGCCGGCGACGTCGACGTACCGCTGTTCGACACGACCGCCCTGCACGCCGACGCCGCGGTCGAGCGGGCGCTCGCGGGCTGAGGCGGGCGGTCGGCGCGTCCCGACGGCGAGGGGCGTGGTTCGATGGGCCGGTCGCGGTCCGGCGTGCGGATCGCCGGGCACGGACGTACAGTGGCCCGTGCTCCTCGCGTTCGACAGCGGGACCGTCGACCTCGCGGCGGGCGGGTGGATCGGCGACGACGGCCGCCGGGTGCCCCTCGGCCCGCGGGAGCGCGACCTGCTGCAGTACCTCGCCACCCGCGACGGGGTGGTCGAGCGGGACGAGCTGCTGACCGCGGTGTTCGGCTACCGGCCCGGCGCGCGGACCCGGGTGGTCGACGACACCGTGAAGCGGCTCCGGGCGAAGATCGAGGTCGATCCGCGGGCCCCGCGGCACCTGCTGTCGACCCGCGGCGCCGGGTACCGGCTGGTGGTGGGGCGGTCGGCCCCGCGGACCCTCGGCCCGGGCTGGTCGCTCGATCCGGGGACCGGTACCCTCCGGCACCCGGGCGGGCAGCTCGCCCTGTCCCCCGCCGAGGCGGACACCCTCGGGCGGATCGCCGCCGCCGGCGGGTCGGTCGTGCCGCGC
>JBEBJW010000981.1:0-3456 GCA_040079715.1 Myxococcota bacterium
GGCGGAGGCAGCTCGAACCGGACCGCGGGGACGTCCGGATCGGTGGCCCAGCCGTCATCGGTCGGGGCGTCGTCGATCCGCACCCGCACCGAGTCGGTGACCGGGACCGACCGCAGCGGGAACTCGGTCCGCCAGGCGACGCTCGCCTCGGACAGCGACGCGAGGACCGGTCCGAGGTCGGCGGCGCAGATCGACACCGACACGCCGCCGGAGGTGTCGACCACCTCGCCGTACCGCACCGCGGCCTGCGCCGTGCCGTCGACCGAGGTGCAGCCGGACGGGACCGGCCCGACCAGCGCCGACGCGCGCGCCGGCAGGCCGGTGGCCGCCGCTTCGGCGTCGAGGAACGCGAGGAACGCCTGCTCGGGGGCGTCGCCGAGCCAGTCCTCGCTCTGATCGTCGGTATCGGACACGAACACCACGTGGAGCAGCGCGTCCGGTCGACGGAACCCGGCGTTCGGGCCGCCGGGGGCCGCCAGCTCGACCGCCCGGATCGCCGCCGCGAGCCCCGCCTCGGGCCCGGCGCCGGCGGTGCCCACCTCGACCATGTCGGCGAACACCGCGTCCCGGTCGGCCAGGTCCGGGGTCAGGATCCACGGCGAGCCGAGGAGCCAGCCCGCGTCGTCGAGCGTCATGTCGGTCGTCACCACCCCGACCTGCCAGCCGATCGCGCGATCGTCGAGCTCGTCCAGCAGGACCGCGAAGTCGACGGCCAGTGACGCCTGCTCCTGCGCCATCGACGCCGTGTCGTCGATCACCAGCAGCAGGTCGACCTTCGGCAGCGGCGACTGGACGAACGACTCCCGGACCGCGATCTGCTGTGGAAGCGGATCGGGTGGATCGACCGGGTCGAGCCAGAACTCGAGACACCCCGGTCCCAGCTGCATCAGCCACGGGATCGGCACCGACACTCCGTTCGCCCCGATCCGATGATCGCCCGGCACCGACCGCCGATCAAGGCGATCCCCCGAACGTGCCACCCCGTTCGGGGCGCGATCCGCGTGCCGAGCCTCGCCTGGGCGGGCTACAGCGTCGATTCGGGGGGGCGATGTCGGTCCGGGTGCGATACTTCGCGGCGCTGCGCGAGCGGATCGGGCGCGAGGTGGACGAGGTGGAGCTGGTGCCGGGCGAGACCCTCGCTGCGCTGTACGCCCGCCTGTGCCCGACCACGCTGTTCGACGGCCAGCGGCTGCCGGTGGCGTACGCGCGGAACCACGCGTACGCGAGCGGTGACGATCAGCCGGCCGACGGCGACGAGATCGGGTTCCTCCCGCCGATCGGAGGTGGATGATGGACAGCGCCGAGGACGGGACCGAGGGCGTGGCCGTGAGCAGCCGCATCGTGAGCGGGCGGATCGACGTGGCGGCCCTCCGGGCGGCGGTCGACGATCCGGGCTTCGGGGCGGTGATCGTGTTCGAGGGGGTCGCCCGGAACACGTTCGGCGGGCGGCGGGTGGTGCGGCTCGAGTACGAGGCGTACGCCGAGATGGCAGACCCCGTGCTGGCCTCGATCGTGGCCGAGGCCGCGGCGCAGTGGCCGATGGCGCGGGTGGTGATCGTGCACCGCACCGGCGCGGTGGCGATCGGCGAGGCGTCGGTGGTGGTGGCGGTCGGGGCGCCCCACCGCGGCGAGGCGTACGCCGCGAGCCGGTACGCGATCGACGCGCTCAAGGCGCGCTTGCCGGTCTGGAAGAAGGAGATCTACGAGGATGGCACCGCCTGGAAGGCCAACGCCGCAGAGTGATCCCGGAGAGCGGCCGCGGTTCCGCGACTCGCGCACCGGGGTCGGGCGCACCGTCAACCCGTACGTGGCCCTCCACCGCGGCGGCGGCGTCGCGATGCCGGCGGACGAGGCGTGGACCTGGCGCGACCGGTGGTCGGAGCGGTTCGGGCGGGAGGCGCCGCTGGTGCTGGAGATCGGGCCCGGCAACGGCTGGTTCCTGGTCGAGCTCGCGCGCCGGAGCCCGGACGCCGATCACGTGGCGGTCGAGATCCGGTACAAGCGGGTGGTCCAGTGCGCGACGAAGGTCGAGGCGGCGGGGCTGACGAACGCGGTGGTGGCGCGGTACCACGCGGCGTACCTCGACGATCTGTTCGCCCCGGGCACGCTGTCGACGATCTGGGTCAACCACCCGGACCCGTGGCCGAAGGAGCGCCACGAGAAGAACCGGCTGATCTCCCGGTGGTTCCTGGCGGACGTGGTGTCGCTGCTCCGGCCGGGGGGCACGCTCCGGCTGAAGAGCGACCACGCCCCGAACGTGGACCGGGCGGTGTTCCTGCTCGACCACGACCCGGAGGGCGCCGCGGCAGAGCGGCTGCCGCTCACGGTCACCGGCCGGAGCGACGACGTGACGCGGGGCCCGGCGCCGTGGCCCGATGACATCGAGACGGGGTACCAGCGGAAGTTCCGGCTGAAGGGCGAGCCGGTGTATGCGATCGAGCTGGTCCGGACCTGACGGGCGACGGTCGAAGCGGTCGGGTCGGTCAGGCCTCGGCGGGCTCGGCTCCGCCCCCAGCGGCGAGCTCGGACTCGACCATGTGAGCGAGCCCGGCGTGGCGCCGGCGGGTGGTGATCACGTACAGCACGATCCCGGCGAGGGCGGCGATCAGGGTCATCCCGAGCCCGACCACCACCAGCGCAGCCACCCCGTTCGTCGACGATCGATTCGCCACCGCGATCCTCCCTCTCGTACGGAGTGTAGCCTACCCTGGACCCTCTGCGAGCGGCTGGCGGGTCACCTCGGCTCGAACACCGGGACCGACCCGGTGCGCGCTACAGCGGTTTCCAGCCGGAGACCACGTTGGGGACTTGACCGCGAGTCGCAGAGACGCCAATGCCGATTCTACTGCTCCCGCCGCCGATACGCGAACACCCTGGTGTCTCCGATAGGGGCGGGCGCATCTCTGCGGACAATTTCGTATTCAACTGCCACATCGGCATCGAAATCTCCGGCCACCTCAGCCGACACGCACGACAGCGACTCAGTGTCCTCCGGAAAGGGTTCGCCATCGACGTAGGCCCAAAACTTGACTCGACCCGGCCCCCACTCGACGGTGAGCGCACGCAAACTGGGGAAAACTTCCCCGAGCAATGCGCGCTGCAGCGACACCAGGACCCGAACGCGGGTGATCTCGGCGGTCATTGCGGCCTCGCGGGCACGATGTGCACCCCTTCTGCGCCATAGTGAACGATCCCGACAGTTGTATCGGCAGCTGCTCCTGCTTCGTCCACATAACTTCCAATCACGTCATCAAACACCACCCGCTCCTTCGAGCCGGGAAGGCCGACCTCCACAGGACCGACCTGCTGACCACTTCCGGCTGCGCGTCCGAGCTCCTCGGGGTCAGCAGTGAGAATGCTCCGCCCGGGGATGTAGTTGTTGTGCGCTTCGATGTGCTTACCTTGCTTCCCTGTGTTGATCAATGGACTCGGACCTTCCATTGCTCCATCAGAAGC
>JBEBJW010000982.1:0-3452 GCA_040079715.1 Myxococcota bacterium
GAGGTGGCCCCGCGCCGCGAAGTACGCCTTCCACGCCCCGAGCTCGCGGGCAGCCCTCGGCTTGACCGCGATCTCGAAGTAGTCGCGCAGGCACTTGCGGTCGTCGGCGTCGCCCTTCGCGGCGGTGCCGGGGAGCTGCATCACCACGTGGGCCGGCTCGACCCGCCCACCGCCGAAGTACGCCGCGAACAGGGTCGAGTGGAGCCCGACCGACACGGCCTCCGCGGTCGACATCGGCGAGCTCGGGCGCTCGACCGGCACCCCGTCGACGGTCCGGCCGGAGCGCAGCTCGTGGAACGTGGTGACCAACAGCTCGAGGACGTCGTCGCCGAGGACCACCGCTTCCGCCGGGGTGTGGTGGGTCCGATCGACCACCTGAGTCCGGACGATCTCCATCTCCTGCTGCAGATCGGCCACCGGCTCGATCGTCTCGAAGTGGAACCGACGCTTCAGCGCCGCGCTCATCTCGTTCACCCCGCGATCCCGGGTGTTCGCGGTCGCGATCAGGTTGAACCCGGGCCGGGCGAGCACCACCCCGTCCGCGCCGGGCAGCTCCGGCACGAGCATCACCTTCTCCGACAGCGCCTGGAGCAGCGTGTCCTGCACCTCGTGCGGGGCGCGGGTGACCTCCTCGAACCGGACGATCCGGCCAGTGGACATCCCGGTGTACAGCGGAGCCGCCACCAGCGCCGCGGTCGACGGGCCGTGCGCCAGCAGCAGGGCGTAGTTCCAGGTGTACCGGATCTGATCTTCGGTGAGCCCGGCGGATCCCTGGATCGCCAGCAGCGAGTCGCCGCTGATCGCCGCCGCGAGGTGCTCGGACAGCCAGCTCTTGGCGGTGCCCGGCTCGCCGATCAGCAGCAGCGCCCGATCCGACGCGAGGGTCACGATCGCCCGCTGGACCAGCGCGTCGTGACCGTACAGCTTTCGGGTGATCACCACCTCGCGGGCCTCGCCGTCGACCGTCACCGGGATCGCCGCTCCGTCCGACCCGATCACGAACCGCTCGACCGCTCGCGGCGACAGCGCCCACCCGGCTGGCCGCGGGTCGCGATCGTGCTGGCGGAGCGCGGCGAGCTCGAGCGCCCACCGGGCCTCGGCCGGCAACCGGATCGCGGCGGCCTCGGTCACTCCGGACACCGGTCCCACGGGGGCACCTCGCCGATCCATCCGACCGCGAAGTCGACGAACGATCGGACCTTGGCCGACAGATGCCGGTTCGCAGGGTAGATCGCCCAGATCCCGTGCGGTGGCGCCATGTGTTCGTCGAGGACCGGCACCAGAGAGCCGCTCCGCAGCTGGCTGCCGATGATGAACCGCGGGGTGTACACCAGGCCGAGCCCGGCGACCGCCGCCGCGCGCAGGATGTCGCCGTTGTTCGACACCAGCGGGCCCTTCACCGTCACCGTCTGGTCATCGGCGAAGCGCCAGCTGGTCGCGCGGGCCCCGCCGTCGTAGATCATGCAGTCGTGGTGGGCCAGATCCGTCGGCAGCTGTGGGGTCCCCCGCCGGGCGAAGTACGCCGGCGAGCCCGCGATCACCTGAGTCGCGGTGCCGATCCGGCGGGCGACGAGCGAGCTGTCGTCGAGCACCCCGACCCGGATCGCCAGATCGAACCCGTCCTCGATCAGGTCGACCTTTCGGTCCGACAGCGACATCTCGAGCTGGACCTCGGGGTATTCCAGCAAGAACGCCGCCACGAGATCGCCGAGGAACAGGTACCCGAACGTCAACGGGGCCGAGATCCGGAGGGTGCCGCGCGGGATCACCTGGGCCCGGGTGACCGCGGACTCCGCCTCGACCAGGTCGGTGAGGATCCGCACGCAGCGCTCGTAGTACGCCTGTCCGGCCTCGGTCGGCCGCAGCGCTCGGGTCGTCCGGTGCAACAGGCGCACCCCGAGCCGATCCTCGAGGTGGGCGACCTGCCGGCTGACCGTCGACTTCGGCACCCCGAGCTCGCGCGCGGCCGACGTGAACCCGCTGGACTCGACCACCTTGACGAACAGGTGCATCTGCCCGAACACGTCCATTCCGTCCTTCTACTCCGGCTCGGGAAGCTCGTCTTCCGGCGGCGGGGGCGGCGGGGCCTGGCCCGGATCGTCGAACTGGATGTCGTCGATGATCTCGAGCTCCTTCTTGTCCTGGTTGTAGTTCTTCCGGATCTGGGTCTCGGTCCGCCGGGTGGTCCCGCCGAACCGATACGACAGGTCGAGCGCCTGCAACGCCCAGCTCCACGGGAGCGCCGACACGCCCCACCCGAACCGCAGATCGACCCGCTGCCACGAGAACTGCCACGACAAGCTGGCGCGGGCGGTGCGGTACCACGGGATCCACCCGTCGTACCGGACCACGAAGTCGAGGTTGTTCAGCCCCTCCACCTCGGTCGGCAGCTCCTCGAAGTTCGCGGTGACCGCGCCGCGCGCCGAGCCGTACACGGTCTCGGCCGCCTGGAAGATGATGCTGTCGCGTCGGTTGAACCGATAGTCGGTCGCGAACCGCAGATCGACCAGCTCGCCGACCACGCTCGGCACGACCGCGACCTCGCCGCCGAGGTCTTCGAGGCCCGGCAGCACGACGACCGGGAGGTTGTAGAAGTCGAGGTTGCCCTTGGCTCCGGCGCGCGCGTACCCGATGCCCCCGTGGACCGACCACCCCTTCCACAGCTGGAGCGAGTTCTGGAGCGCCACCGACACGTAGGTGACCCGGTCGACGAAGATCTCTTCGTCGTTCACGGCGTACCCGGCGATGTTGTACTCGCGGTCCGGATCGACCGACCGCAGCAGGTTCGTGATCGGGACCACGTACACCGACGCCGACAACGCGGCGTCGTACGGGCCGAACCGCAGGAAGTTGCCCTTCCCCGACGCGTTGAACATCCCGATCGCGTCGAGCGAGGGCGAGGTGCCGATCTGGACCCGCGGCGCGATCCCATACGAGATGTTCGCCAGCCCGAGCTTCGCCTCGCCCCACTCGCGGGTGTAGGCGGTGAAGTCGGTCGACCCGTACGGGTTCTGCGGGAACTTGTGCCGACGCGGCTTCACCGAGTCGAAGTTCTCGGCGTACTGCTCCTGGTCGAGGTTCACGACCTCGGTGAGGTCGACCCCCGGGAACAGCGGGTCCGCCGCAGGGGCCGCCGCGCCGATCTCGAGCCCGACCCGCCCCACGCCGGCCTGCTGGACCAGATCGAGCACCTGGACGATCCGGGAGAACGGCGCGCCGCCGTCCGACGCGACCACCACCCGCGCGCTCGGGCCGCGCTCCGCCGCGAGCCGGGCGACCTCCCGCGACACGTCGATGTCGAGCACGACGTTGTCTTCGAGGAACAGGTTGCCGTCTTTCCGGACGAACAGCGTCACGTCGTACGACGCCCGGAACCCCTCGGGGGTGACCTCGATCTGCTCCAGGCCAGTCTGCTGGAGTCCCGTCTGCGTCTGGTCGGGACCAGTGTCGGC
>JBEBJW010000983.1:0-3446 GCA_040079715.1 Myxococcota bacterium
GCCCTCCTACTCGACCCAGGTTCTGCACGCGGAGCACCGGATTCCAGGTGGCTCAGTCTTCGCGAGCAGAACCGGCTCAGTCCTGACGAGCGCCGAGGCCCGACGTTCGACGGGGTCCGCCGGAACCCGGCGGAGCGGTTCACCGTGCTCGGCCCCGCGGCTCGTGCCCGGGGCGCACGTCGTCGTCGCCTCGCAGCCGCTCGTGTCGACGTTCGTGTTCGCGATCCTCGCCGACGCCGGGCTCGAGCCGCGCAGCGTGATCATCCGGACGGTCTGCGGCGGCGACCGGCCGAAGAACGCTCCTCGGGTTCCCGGACGAGACGGTGATGCCGCGGAGCGGGTGGGAGCCGTGGGGCTGTTCCGCGTGCCGCTCGACGGCATGGGTCGCCCACCCTCCGGACCTGGGGCGGCGGGCTCGTCCGTCGGCCGACCAGTCGTTCCGGGACCTGATCCCGTGCCGCCCCCCCGGCCGAGCGGCGCCTCGCGGCCCACCCGTCGCTCGAGCCCCAGCGGTTCCTGCGGCAGGTGGTCCGGGCGGTGCTGCCGCTCGGGCAGGGGATCGTGGTGGACCCGTTCGCCGGGTCCGGGTCGACGATCGCCGCTGCAGGCGCCGTCGTACGCCGCGATCGGGATCGAGCGCGACCCCGACTCTCCCTTGCGACGCGGTCCCGCGCCCTGACCGCGCCGGGCGCGCCCCCTGAGCCTTCGTGAGGGGCCCCACCTGAGACACGAACCCCGCGACCGGGAGCCCGGCCGCGGGGTTCGAACCGCGTTCGCGGTCAGCAGCCCCGGCTCACTCGCAGGTCGCGAGCACCGAGTAGGTGACCTCGACCAGGTCGCCCTCACCGACCGGGGGCTCGTTGATGGTGACGGAGTTCGTGCCGGGCGTGTAGTCGAAGTCGGTTGCAGGGACGCCGTTGACCGTGACCACCACGGTCTCCGGGACCGCCGGATCCGACAGGTTGTAGGTTCGGATCCCGGCGAGCACGCCCGAGGCGATGTCACCGAAGTTCGCGCCCCAGTTCGCGTTGCAGATGTTGAGCTTCGACCCGCCGGAGAGGTCTGCCGCCTCCTCGTAGCCCTTGGCCCCGGTGCCGTCGCCGCAGTTCACGTTGATGTCGGCGATCGCCGAGACCTTGACGTAGTCGGGCGACGACGCGTGCTGCTGGTAGTCGGCGAGCCAGTAGTCCGCCGGGTGGCCGGAGTGGTCCTTCTCGTCGGACATCACGACGATGTGGAGCAGCGCGCCCGGCCGGAGGAACCCGGCGTTGCACCCGCCCGGGCCGGTCTGATCGAGCGCGATGCTCGCGAGCTCGAGCAGCGCCTCGGTGAGCTGCGAGGTCTGCGGACCGTCCCACGCGTGGTCGATCAGGAGCTGGGCCGGGTTCGGCGTGGCCGGCGTGATCAGCCCGCCGTTCGCGCACCCGTCGTTCTGGGTGACCTCGATCATCTGCCAGTCGGCGACCGTGGTGAGCTCGTTCACGAACAGCGGGATCCCGCTCTCCACGTCGTCGGTGTTGTTCTCCGACATCGAGCACGAGTGGTCGATCAGCATCATCACGTCGACCGGCGGGATGCCCGGCTCGGTGAACACCTCGGTGTTCTCGTCGCTGTACGCGCCTTCGCCGTTCTGGTCCGCCGACACGACCCCGCGCGGGTCGTTCGACGTCACGTCGAGCACGCCCGTGTCGGAGCCGATCGTGGTCGGGGTGAAATACACCGTGACGACGCGCTGCTCGCCCGGGGCGAGGGTCAGCGGGAGCTCGGACTGGACCGCGGTGGCGTCGAGGGTCAGCAGGCCGCCGGAACGGTAGTCCAGGCTGTCGATCCGGAGATCTTCGCTGCCGACGTTGCTGAGCGTGAGGTCGATCGACGCGCCGCACGGGACGAACGTGTCACCGAACACATAGGTCGGAGGCTCGATCTTGAGCTCGGGGACCGCGCCGAGCCCGAGCAGGTCGACCGGGGCCTGCGGGTTGATCAGGTCGTCGGACATCACCAGCGCCTGGCCGAAGTTCTCGTTCGCGCCCATCGGGCTGAACGCCACGTCGACGGTGGTGGACTCCTCCGGCTCGAGGTCGAACGTGGTCTCCGGGCCGAGGATCGTGAACGCGATGCCGCTGCCGATCACCACGTCGGACACGTTGAGGGTCGCGTTCCCGACGTTCTTCACCGAGAACGTCTGGACCTCCTGCTCGCCGGTGGCGAGCTGGCCGAACGTCAGCGATCCGGGATCGACCAGGATCTCCGGGGCGGCTCCGGCCACGGGGTCACCGCCCGGCTTGACCTCGTACTCCGAGCAGCCGACGGCCCACACCACAGCGAAACCCAGCGAGAGATTGCGAGACATGAGGCCTCCCCTTCGACACGTGTTCATACAACAGATCGGTTCGCGCGTATTCACGACGTATACCAGCCGGTCAGCGAGAGATGATCCCGGTTTTGGCCGCGGATGCGACTTGATGACGCGGTCGGCGGTTGGGAACTGTACCACAGGCGCGCCGGCGTGGAAGAGGGTTTCGCCCCACGGTCACGTGGAGCAGGTCGGCGACGGTGTCTCGGCCGGGCGGCTCGCTACGAGGGGCGCCCGGATCCAGCGTCAGCAGGTGGCGACCCGCGATCCCACGAGGCCGAATCGAGCGGATCGAGGCCGTGGCTACGGCGGGCGGCGTCGCACCGCGGGTTCGGCGCGCCGTCTTCCCACGCGGGGGCGAACTCGCGGCACGGCGACGGGCGGTCGGCGTAGATCACGCACCCGACCCGCTCGCCGATCGTGCCGCCGAGGGCGAGGCATCGGGGCGGGTGGCCCTCTGTGCCGGCCATCGCCGCGCGGAACGGCGAGATCCGCACCGTGCGCTCCTCCGGCACCGGCTCGGCCCAGTAGAAGCTCACCCGGAACGCCGCGCAACACGCCCCGCAGGTCAGGCAAGGGTGGATCCACCCGTCCGCCGGTTCCCCTGGCGACGCATCCGGCGGCGTCCGTGGCGGGTTCTCGACCGTCATGCACCAGCTCGGTAACCAGGCGGACAGATTTTGGCATCGCGGAACGTGGAACCGGGTGATGGTTCGGGGGTCCGACGGGCGGGTGGAGGCCGGGTGTTCGCGATCGCGGTGGGATTCTCGGTGCTGTTGAGCTGCACGGGTCGCGGGCCGGCGCCGGAGGAGACCGCGCCGGGATCGACGTCCGGGCCGGCTCCGATCGTGTTCGACGAGGCGGCGCCGGAGGGCTCGGGGCTGCGGGTCGAGCTGTACGACGCCGGAGCGGCGCTGGCTGGCGCGAGCACCGGGGCGAGCGCCGGGGCGGGCGCCGACGCGGTCCCGACGCCGCCGGCCGCCCCGCTGGCGGGCTCGGCGATCGACGCGCTGCTCGCCCGGGTCGACGCGCTGGAACCTCTCGACGGCGACCGGGCCACGTTCGCGGTCCGGCCCGGGTCGAAGCCGCCGCC
>JBEBJW010000984.1:0-3445 GCA_040079715.1 Myxococcota bacterium
CAACGACGCAGACCACCCGACGGTGTACGTCCCGGTGACCGGCAAGGGGGCGGACCTACCGTACCCGCAGATCGCGATCCGCGACGCCGACGAGCGGCTCACGAAGACGGTCGAGCTCGAGTTCGTCACGATCGGCAGCTCCGACGCGCTGTACTTCGAGATCGGCAACACCGGCGAGGGCCCGCTGGCGCTCGGGGACATCACCCTCGACGGGCCGGCCGAGTTCGCGATCCTCGGGTTCACCCCGTCGAACACGACGCTGGCCCCGGGCGACTGGTCGCCGATGATCGTGACCTACACCCCGACCGACGAGGTCGGCGACGCGGCGACGGTCCACGTCCCGTCCGACGACCCCGACGAGCCCGACACGACCGTGACCCTGCTCGGCAACGGCGGCGGCGCGTTCGAGTTCCCGGTCGCGGTGTTCGACTGCCCGCCGGAGGTCCCGCTGACCGGGCCCGAGTGGGTCCACTTCGACGGGTCGGCGTCGTACGACCCGCAGGGGCTCGGGCCGCTGTTCTACCAGTGGACCGTGACCGGCCGGCCGGAGGCGTCCGACCAGGGCGTGCCGTTCGACCCCGACTTCCTGGCCGAGAGCGACCTGTACGTCGACGTCGCCGGGCCGTGGGAGGTCCAGCTCGTGGTGACGAGCGTGCTCGGCGCCGAGTCCGAGCCGGCGGTGTGCCAGTTCGTCGCGCGCCCGGAGGACGACATCCACGTCGAGCTGTCGTGGGACACCTCGTCGGCGGACCTCGATCTGCACCTGGTCGAGGGCGGGTCGGCCCTGTTCGACGTGCCCGGCGACGCCAACTACTGCAACAAGGCGCCCGACTGGGGCGAGAGCGGCACCGACGACGACCCCCGGCTCGACATCGACGACCGCGGCGGGTTCGGCCCCGAGAACATCAACGTCCTGACCCCGGCCGCGACCGACGAGACGTACGAGGTCAAGGTCCACTACTGGCAGCGCAACGGCGACGGGCCGGTCCAGGCCACCGTCCGGGTGTGGCTCGAGGGGAACGAGGTGTACACCGGGTCGAAGGTGCTCGACTACGACCAGGTGTGGGACGTGGGCACGATCGAGTGGCCGTCGGTCACCTGGTTCGTCGACCCGGACCCGGTGTACGCCGCGCCGACCCGCGGGTGCGTCCGGTAGCGCGGGTGCTGGGTTCGGGGATCCGCCCGTCCTCCGCTCGCAGGTAGCGCCGGGTGGCGTCCCGTCGCCCGCCGCGCGGCGGATCGAGCGTGGATCGGAGGCCCGGCGGCCAATCCCTCCGGAGGGTGAACCCTCCCCTCCGGAGACCGTCGTGACCACCATCGGGATCGTTTCGCTCATCGGCTGCATCACCAGCTACACCCACACCGAGCAGCTCGGTTCGCGCTCCGCCCTGCCGGAGATCGACGCCGACTGCACCCCCAGCGTCGACGACGTGGTCGTCGACGGCGCGCGCGTCGTCAGCGTGGTCGAGCTGCTCGACGAGGAGGACGGGGTCGCGGGCTGCTCGGCCGCGGTGTACGCGAGCGCGCCGCTGGTCGACTGGACCGAGGTCCAGGCAGACCTCGAGGAGTCGGTGCCGTTCTCGACCAAGGTGCTGTGGATGCAGACGTTCGGCCAGCTGAACACGCTGGCGGTCCACACCCCGGACGGCGACCTGGCGCCGGTCGGGACCCACCTGCTCGCGGACCAGCTCCTGGTGGGCGCGGACACCCTGGCCGGGCTCGAGGACGCGCCGCTCGACCAGCTCGTGGCCCTGCGCGAGCGGTGGACGGCCCTGTACCCGCAGCACCTGCTCGGGTTCGGGACGGTGCTCGACGGGACCGAGACCGACCTCGCGGAGGTGATCCACCTCGACGCGGTGCCGCCGGGGCCGGTCGACGAGCTGAACGCGTCGTGGGCGACCGACGACGCGCTGTCGCTGGTGACGGTGGCGTCGGTGATCGTGCCGCTCGATCAGCTCGCGGGGCTGCCCCCGACCGAGCTCGTGCTCGAGCTCGACGAGACGATCCGGCTGACCGCAGGGGTCGCGTTCGAGCCCTGAGCCGGGTCGGGGCTGCGCCGAGCGGGCCCGAGCGTGCCGGAACGGCAGTGCCGGCGGGAGCGCGCCACCCCGGAGGTCGGCCCGGAACCGAAGGATTCCCAGCCACTGCAGGCTCGGTTAGGTCGCGGCGTGACCCCCGAACGGCAACAGGTCGTCCGCCTCGCCGTCGCCCGCGCGACCTCCACCGCCGGCGGCTCCGCTGCGTACGTGGCGCTCTCGTACACCCTGTACGCCGAGACCGGTTCGGCGCGATGGGTCGGGGCGGCGCTGCTCGCGAACGGTCTGGCCACCGTGCTCGCGTCGCCCCTGGCTGGGGCGCTCGGCGACCGGCTCGATCGGCGGGCCGTGATGATCGGGTCGGACCTGCTGTCGGCGGCGGTGTTCGTGGCGATGGCGTCCACGTCGTCGCCGCTCGCGCTGGTGGTGCTGTTCGGGCTCTCGGCGGTCACCGAGGCGCCGTTCGAGCCCGCCGCCGGCGCGGCGGTGCCGAACCTGGTCCCGGAGGCCGACCGCGGCTGGGCGAACGGCGTGGTGGCCAGCGCGCGGTCGGTCGGCTGGCTCAGCGGTCCGGTGGTGGGCGGTCTCGCGGTAGCGGCGCTGGGACCGGCGTCGGCGCTGCTGGCCCACGCGCTGTCGTTCGGCGTCTCGGCCGCGATCCTGGCGACCTTCCGCCAGCCGTTCCAGGCCGAGCGCGAGGGGCCGGGCGGCGGTGCGTGGGACGGCTTGCGGGTGGCGTTCGCGGACCGCGCGATCGGCGCGGTGGTGCTGTGCGCCGCCGCGACCACCCTCGGCTGGGGGCTGGTGAACCTGGCCGGCGCGCCGCTGGCGGCCGAGCTCGGGGTGGGTCCGCAAGGCTTCGGCGCCCTGGAGACCGCGCTCGGGCTGGGCGGGCTCCTCGGCGCCATGCAGGCCGGCCGCGCGCTCCGGAGCGGCGAGCGGACGGCCCTGGTCGGCGGGGTGACGCTCGGCTCGGTGGGGCTCGGGTTCGCGGTGTTGTTCCCCAGCTTCATCGGGGTGGCGGCGGGCTTCGTGGTGGGGAGCGCCGCCCGGGCGATCGCGGACGTCGCGGTCCAGCACACGCTGCAGGCCCGGACCACCGACGAGGTGCGCGCCCGGGTCCTGGGCGCGTCCGAGGCCGTCACCCACGTCGCCTTCGCGGCGGCGTTCGCGCTCGGCGGGCCGCTGGTGGACGCGGCGGGAGGGCGCGCGACGCTGGGGGTGGCCGCGATCCTGGCGTTGGCCGGGCTGTTGCCGCTCGCGATCGAGCACGGGAGACGACCTCGGACCTGAGGGGGTCGGGACCCTCCGGCTCGCGGACACCCTGGCCGGGCTCGAGGACGCGCCGCTCGACCCGCTCGTGGCGCTCGCGAGCGGTGGAGGTCTACCGCACCCGCTCGGGTTCGGGA
>JBEBJW010000985.1:0-3444 GCA_040079715.1 Myxococcota bacterium
CCTCGTGATGGGAACCGCGTCCCTCGCCGGGTTCTGCGACACCGCCGAGGGTGGAGCCGCCGTGATCGTGTCGTCCGACCAACGCGGCACGATCGACGCACGGAACGACGCCGTCACCGCCACCATCCGGTCCGACTTCAACTACGTGGCCGTGGTGGGCGATCAGAACCAGGACGGGTACGACGACCTCGCCTTCGGCGGCGTCGGTCCGGTCGGCGGAGACTTCACCTCACGGATCGATGTGGTGCTGGGTCCGTTGGTCGGAGACGTCGACACCACCCGGGACGCCGAGCGCTCCATCCTCGGAACCGCCGACATCATCACCCACGAGCTGCTCGCCGTGCCCGACCTCGACGGTGACGGTCGCGCCGAGCTCACCGCAGCGACCGGGTTCGGCTCTCCTCCGGTCCCGGAGCTGTACTTGATCTGGGGAGAACCCACCGGCACCACGACCATCGAACAGGCGGCCTTCCGGTGGACGGCGACCGACCCGTTGGGGTTCAACATGCGGCTGGCCGTCGGAGATCTGGACGGAGAGGCCGGGCTGGACCTCGTCTTCTCCGACGCCTCGTATCAGGTCGAGAGCGGCGGGGGCGGCGTCACCTGGGTGTTGCCCGGAGGTTCGCTGTGACCCCGATCTGGTCGATGAGCGTCACGGCGTTCGCGCAAGCGAACTGGTCGCAGACGGTCCTGTGCGACAAGGGAGTGGGATTCGACGCACGAACGGCCGCCATCGCCTACTTCGACGAGTCCGGAACCGAGACGTTCTATGTCGCATGCGAAGTCCGAGACACCGCCGGCTCAGGAACCAGTGACGTGTTCTTCAACCGGTCGCCGAGCGCGTACTCGCCGCTCCCCAACCTGTCGTCGGCGTTCGACGGGACCGGCGACACCAGCTACGGCTCTGCGTTGGCGGTCGGGTCCGGCGCCAGCGCCGCGCTCGTCGCCGCCGCCACCAACACCGGAGGCGCCTGCCCTGGCACCGAGCGCGACTCCGAAGAGCTCCGCGTGACCAAGTCCTCCGGAGCCGTCGCCTCCAGCCCCACCCTCGACAACCAGCACGTCTCCGCCACCTGCGGCAACGAAGGGCGCAAGGCCATCCGTCGATGGCCCCGACAGCGCGGGGCCGGTCGGTCGGTTGGTCGTCCGGACGCGATCCGGTCACCGCGGGTCGCGCGCCCGCTTCCCCCGCGCGACCTCGGTCGCCAACGCGTCGAGCGGCGGAGCCCAGAACCGACGGAACCGGTCGAGCCACGCGTCGACCTCGGCGAGCGGGCCCGGCTCGACCGCGTACACCCGGCGGGTGCCCTCGGCCCGGACCGAGGCGAACCCGCTGTCGCGCAGGACCCTCAGGTGCTGCGACACCGCGGATTGGGTGATGCCGAACTCGCGTCCGATCACCTCGACCACCTCACCGGAGCTCCGCTCTGCCTCGGCGAGCAGCTCGAGGATCCGCCGCCGGACCGGGTCTCCCAGGACGTCGAACGCGTGCATCGGCGGCCAGTCTAGCCCGCGCCGGGCTGGTCCGCGCCGGTGTAGAACGCGATCGTCCGCTCGGCCCGGTCCCGCGCGTCGGACACCGGGGCCCCGGCCGCGGCCTCGGCGGCGCCCCACGCCTCGCCGCTGGCCCGCACGAACGCGCGGCCGTCCGCCGACAGCGTCCACGCCTGCGCCGCGGCCGGATCGACCACCACCGCCGGGTCGACGAGGTGCAGCCCGAGGCCGTGGAGGGTCAGGTCCCACCCGACGCCCACCGCCCCCGGACCGTACTGGGCGAGGAACGCCTCGCCGACCTGCTCCCGGTGCGCGACGTGCTCGAGCGTCAGCCGCGCGCCGGCGCCGTCGGCGGCGATCCGCACCAGCAGCCAGCTCACCCCGCCGTGCATCTCCCAGGTCAGATCGAGCGCGGTCGGCGCCTCGCACCGCTCGATCCGCCCGCCGGCGTGGCCGCGGAGCTGGTACCGCCCCCCGAGCGACAGCTCGCCCTCGACCGGCAGGAACCACCGACGCAGGCGGTCCGGGGTGGTCACCGCGTCCCACAGGTCGTCGACGGTGGTGGGGTAGGTGCGGGCCGCGATCGCGACCGACGCGGGCTTGCCGAGGTGCTCGCGGTTGTCGACCCGCCGGAACTCGGCGCCGAAGATGCTCATCGGGGTCCTCCGTCCCGACGGACTAACAGTCACGACTTATATTAGCAACGCCTGGGATGTCCTGCGGGGTCAGGTCCGCGGGGCCGGCGCCGGGGTGGGCTCGGCCAGGATCTCGTCCGCCGGGCGGAACGCGTCGACCGCCGGGTCGTGGACCGCGAGCGCGAGCGTGTGCAGGTCGTACACCCAGCCGTGCAGCTCGAGCTTCCCCGCCGCGACCGCGTCGGCGACGCACGGGTAGCTCAGCAGGTTCGCGAGCTGGGTCTCGACGTTCTCCTCGACCGCCCGGGCCCACGGATCCGCCGCCGTCCGGACCCGGTCCGCCGCCGGGGTCACCCCCGCGAGCCACTCGACCAGCGACGGCAGGCCGTGGAGGTGGTCGAGCCCGTCGAGCGCGGCCTTGACCCCGCCGCAGCCGTAGTGCCCGCACACCACGACGTGGCCGACGTGGAGGTGCCCGACCGCGTACTCGATCGCCGCCCCGACCGACGCGTCGGCGTTCGCGAGCGGCGGCACCACGTTCGCCACGTTCCGGACCACGAACAGGGCCCCCGGCGAGCTGCTGGTCAGCAGCTCCGGCACCACCCGCGAGTCGCTGCACCCGATGTACAGCGCGTCCGGGCTCTGGCCGTCGCTCGCCAGCGCCCGGAGGAACCTGCGCTCGTTCCGCGGGATCTGCTTGCGGAACGCGGCGTGACCGTCGAGCAGCGACCTCATCCGTCCCCCCGGATCGCCGCGAGGGTCTCCTCGAGCGGCAGCCCCACGACGTTGGTGTACGATCCGCGCAGCTCGGCCACCAGCGCCCCGCCGAGGCCCTGGATCCCGTACGCGCCGGCCTTGTCGTCGGCCTCGCCGGTCGCGAGGTACCGGTCGATCTCGGCGTCGGACAGGGCCCGGAACCGGACATCGGTGGTGACGGGGAACACGCGGACCTCGCCGCCGCGTCGGACGGCGACCGCGGTGGTCACGCAGTGCCAGACCCCGGACAGGGCGCGGAGGTGCGCCCGGGCGACGCTCCGGTCGGTGGGCTTGTCGAACAGCGTCGGCCGTCCGGTCGACCGGGGCCAGGGTGGGGCCCCCCCACGGCATGGCCAGTGGACCACGGTGTCGGCGGCGACGACCAGCGCGCCCGCCGGGCCCGCGGCCGCCTTCGACCGGGCGAGGGTCAGCGCGTGCTCGACCGGGTCGGTACCGGGGGTGTAGGTCTCGTCGACGTTCGACGGGCGGACCTCGACCTCGACGCCGGCAGAGGCGAGCAGCGCGCGGCGGCGGGGCGACGCGGAGGCGAGCACGATCG
>JBEBJW010000986.1:0-3440 GCA_040079715.1 Myxococcota bacterium
GTCGTGGCGGTTCGATCGGATCGGCGGGCTGCCGGCGGCGCTGCCGCTCGCCTGGTCGACGATCCTCGCCCTGCGCGGGTCCGGCGTCGGGGTGGCGGCGGTGACCCACGCGGCCGGCGTGTCGTCGATCGACGGAGGTGCCGTCGACGCGACCCTGCCGTGGCCCGAGCGGTCGGCGATCCCGCAGGCGACGGTCGACGCGATCGGCGCCACGCGGGGCCGGGGCGGCCGGGTGATCGCGGTCGGGACCACGGTGGTCCGGGCGCTCGAGGGGCGGATCGCAGCCGCGGGGCGCCTCGTGGCCGGGGAGGGTGTGGCGACGGTGGTGTTCGACGGGTCCGAGCGACCGGCGGTGGTCGACGGGGTGGTGACCAAGCTCCACGCGCCGGACGAGAGCCACTTCCGGGTGTTGACCCCGTTCGCGCCGGCGGGCCTGTTGATCGCCGCGTTCCGCGCAGCAGCCGCGCGCGGGCTCCGGAACCACGAGTTCGGGGACTCGGTGCTGATCGTCGGGTCGCCGGACGGTACAGTGGCAGGATGACGACCGCGTTCCGTTCGATCGATCCGAGCACCGGACAGCTGGTCGGGGACTGGCCCGAGGCGACCCCCGACGAGGTCGAGTCCGGGCTCGCCCTGGCCGCCGACGCGTTCCGCGGGTGGTCCGCCACGCCGCTGGCCGACCGGGCCACCGCACTCCACGCCCTCGCGACCCGCCTGCGGGCCGAGCGCGACCGGCTGGCGGTCGTGATGGCCGAGGAGATCGGCAAGCCGATCACCCAGGGCCGCGGCGAGGTCGACAAGTGCGCCTGGGCCTGCGAGTACGCCGCCGACCACGCCGCCGAGTGGCTCGCGCCGGAGTCGGTCCGGACGGAGGCCGAGACGAGCTACGTCCGCCACGACCCGCTCGGGCCCGTGCTGGCGATCATGCCGTGGAACTTCCCGTTCTGGCAGCTGTTCCGGTTCGGCGCGTCGGCGCTGGCCGCGGGCGACACGATCGTGATGAAGCACGCCCCGAACGCGCCCCGGTGCGCGTTGGCGCTCGCCGGGCTGTTCGACGGGCTGCCGTTCCCGCGGGGCGCGCTGGTGAACCTGTTCGTGGACGTCGGCACGATCGAGGGGTTGATCGCCGACGATCGGATCGCGGCGGTCACGCTGACCGGTAGCACCCGCGCCGGCCGGTCGGTCGCGTCGGCGGCGGGGCGGCACCTCAAGCCGAGCGTGCTCGAGCTCGGCGGCAGCGACCCGTTCGTGGTCCTCGCCGACGCCGATCTCGACGCGGCGGCGAAGGTCGCGGCCCAGTCGCGACTCCAGAACAACGGCCAGTCGTGCATCGCCGCCAAGCGGTTCATCGTCGAGCAGGCGGTCGCCGACGGGTTCGTCGAGCGGTTCCGGGCCGAGATCGCCGCCGCGGTGGTCGGCGACCCGCGGGACCCGGCGACCACGATGGGGCCGATGGCGCGCCGCGACCTGCGCGACACGCTGCACGGGCAGGTGGCGGTGTCGCTCGGGCTGGGCGCCGCGCGGATCCTCGGCGGGGAGCTGCCGGAGCGCGACGGGTTCTGGTACCCGCCGACCCTGTTGACCGGCGTGACCCCCGAGATGCCGGTGTGGAGCGACGAGGTGTTCGGGCCGGTCGCAGCGGTCCGGGTGGTCCGGGACGCGGCCGAGGCGCTGACCGTGGCGAACGCGTCGCGGTACGGCCTCGGCGCGACCGTGTTCACCGCCGATCGCGGGCGTGCCGAGGCGCTGTCGCGCGAGCTGCGGGTCGGGGCGGTGTTCGTCAACGCGTTGGTCCGATCGGATCCCCGCCTGCCGTTCGGCGGGGTCGGCGACAGCGGCTGGGGCCGGGAGCTCGGCCAGCTCGGGATGCGCTCGTTCACCCTCCCGAAGACCGTGTGGGTGTCCTGATGATCAACCCCGTCACCCGGGCCCCGTCGCCGGTGATCGCCGCCCGGAACTTCGTCGACGGCCAGCCGCGCGACGCCGCGACCGGCGAGACGTTCGACAGCCGTGACCCGAGCACCGGGGCGGTCCTCGCGACTCTCCCGCGCAGCCGGCGCGAGGACGTGGACCACGCGGTCGCCGCGGCCCGGCGGGCTCAGCCGGGGTGGGCCGCGCTCGACCCGAACGACAAGACCCGGCTGCTGTGGAAGGTCGGCGAGCTGCTGCTGGCGCACGCCGACGAGCTGGCGCGGCTCGAGGCGCTCGACGTGGGCAAGCCGCTCGCCAACGCCCGCGCGATCGACGTGCCGCGCACCGCCGACACGTTCGCGTACTTCGCCGGGTGGGCGACCAAGCTCCACGGCGAGACGATCCCGGTCCGCGGCCCGTTCCTGAACTACACCCTCCGCGAGCCGCTCGGGGTGGTGGGCGCGATCGTACCGTGGAACTTCCCGCTGCTGCTGGCGGCGCGGAAGATCGCCCCGGCCCTCGCGTGCGGCAACACGATCGTGCTGAAGCCGCCGGAGGAGGCGAGCCTGTCCTGCTTGCGGCTGGCGGAGCTGTGCGCCGAGGCGGGGCTGCCGGACGGCGTGGTCAACGTGGTGACCGGGATCGGGGAGGAGGCGGGCGCCGCGCTGGTCGAGCACCCGGACGTGGCGAAGATCGCGTTCACCGGCGGCACCGACACCGGTCGGATCGTGATGCGGAGCGCGGCGGCGACGTTGAAGCGGCTCCAGCTCGAGCTCGGCGGGAAGAGCCCGTTCATCCTGTTCGCCGACGCGCCGGATCTGGCGGCCGCGGCGGCGGCGGCGGTCACCGCGGCGTTCTACAACATGGGCGAGCTGTGCACGGCCGGGAGCCGGCTGCTGGTCGAGCGGTCGGTGTACGACGAGGTGCTGGCGCGGGTCGCGGCCGGTGCGGACGCCCTGGTGACCGGGGATCCGCTCGAGCCGGCGACCCAGGTGGGGCCGCTCGTGTCGGACGCGCAGCGCGATCGGGTCGCGGGGTACGTCGACCAGGGGGTGGCCGAGGGCGCCGCGCTGGTCGCAGGCGGGACGCGGGCCGGTCCCGGGTACTTCCACGCCCCGACGGTGTTCGGCGGGGTGACGCCGGAGATGGTGATCGCCCGGGAGGAGATCTTCGGCCCGGTGCTGTCGGTGATCCCGTTCGACGATCTCGCGGACGCGGCGCGGATCGCGAACAGCACCGCGTTCGGGCTCGCGGCGGGGATCCACACGCGGGACATCGGCAAGGCCCACGCGCTCGCGGCGCGGATCCGCGCCGGCACGGTGTGGATCAACACCTACAACCGGTTCGACGCCGCCAGCCCGTACGGCGGGGTCGGCGCGTCCGGGTTCGGCCGGGAGAACGGTCGGGCGGTGCTCGACGAGCTGACCCAGCTCAAGAGCGTGTGGGTGGCCACGGGCTGAGGGCTCCTCCCCAGCCCGTGCCCGTGCCCGTGCCCGTGCCCCCGAACACCTCGCGATGCGGACAGATCC
>JBEBJW010000987.1:0-3436 GCA_040079715.1 Myxococcota bacterium
GCTCAGAGGATCCCACCCGACCCTGCGCGTCGAGGTGGGTCGTGGCCGGCGTGTCGTAGAACGGCCTGCTCGGATCGGTGTCGTGCTCGTCGTACGCTGATACCTGCCACGGGGTTCGGACGAATCGCTGATTCTTGGCGTAGAACAACGTCGAAGGAGGCTAGCGTTCGTTCGCCGAGGGCACGCCACAAGAGCGCGGCCTCGCGGCGGTGCCGGCGGGCGTCGCGCGCACTCTACCGACCGAATCGCCGAACGAGTCGAACGACATCTCCGGATACACTCAGGACTCGATACCTGGGGCCGTCCGGGTCGCCGAGTGCAACGACCCGCGCAGGGTCGTTCACAATAGATGCAACAGCCCCAAGAGCGTCCGGCGACGTGGAGCGCAGGACCCCCTCCCTGACCATTCGTGTATCCAGTGTCAAAAAGTGGGCCGCGCTCAAAAACCCCACCATCTCGCCGTCGAGGTAGACCGCCACACCATCCTCCTCCCGCGAGTCCGTCATCTGGTCTCCGATTTGGTAAAAAGAACCCGGACCATTCGCTGCGAGACCGATTCAATCTGCACCTCCGTGTATCCAGCCTTCGCAGCCTGCTCGCCCGTCCACGTGGCGCGGGCTGCGGCGAGGTTCTGCTCGGTCGTGGCGCCCGGTCCACCCCCAGCTGCACGGAATCCCGCCAGGTTGTCGGCCAAGCCGGGATCTTCGATCCAGACCCCCCGAATCGAGTTCATTTCACCGGTGGCCTCCGCCGCGCGAACCATGTTCTGAAACGCGAAGCCGCCCGACGCGTCGGGATACCCCAGCACTCTAGCTTGTTTCGCGTTGATGGTCATCTCCAGCGTCCCGGAGCCGACGATTGCACCTTCCGCGAATACCTGGCTTGTCTTGCTCGGCTCTACCGTGACATAGAAGGGACGTTCGGAAAGAACATTGGGATTCCATTCATTGTGGACGAAGCCTCTAACTGCAGGATCGACAGCCTGTGGCTGAAGCGTGCGGGTGCGGGGCAGGGTCGGGGTCCCGACCTCGACCTCGGCCACTCCGCGCGAGAAGGACAACACTCCGGCCACCAGCGCCGTCGTTTGTCCATTCTCGGCGGCCGTGGGGCCCAGGATTCGGCTCGATTCGAAGATCGATACGCTCAAAACGAGGAGATGAGGCTCTGGTTCCATCACGTCAACGGGCCGCCCAGGCGCACCCACGGCATACGCGAACCCGCCCACCAGCGCGGACAGGAACCCACCGGCGAACGCCGCGAACGATTGCCCTCCTCCTCCCTCTCGTGCATCCGATCGCAGCGCGAGATCGTCGTCGGTCCACCTGCCGTGAGGATCTCGGGCGCCGATCGGCTGCCCCCGGCAGTATATGAATCGGTTCGGCCCATCGAGGCCGCCCGCAGGGTCCGGCCGTTCCCACCGTCCCAACCAGGGGATGTAGTACCGAGCGGTGTGATATGCGAGCCCGGTTTCCTCGTCCCGCTCCCTCCCCGTGTAGCGATATCTCTTCGCGGAGACCTCGGGATCGGACGCCGAAGCCCACCACGAGGTCGAACCGTGCGGGTGGTACTCCTCGTAGCCGATGAGGGCGCCGAGTTCGTCGACCTCCAGCGTCGCCGTCCCCAGGTGGTCGCCGAGCTGGTAGCGCTGGCGCGGCGTCGGGTTCGGGACCGCGGAGCCGTTGGTCACCGTCAGCGTCTCGACCAGCGCGATCCGTAGCTGATCGTCCATCACGTGCAGCGTCTGCCGCTCCTCCTGCAGCCGCGACCCGGTGCGCTTCCGCCACACCTCGTACCCGCCGACGTAGATCCTCTCCTCCTGGACGCCGCCCTTGTCCACCCGCTTGCGGACTCGCTGCCCGCCCGCGTCGTACGCATACCAGGCGACGCTGCCGGCCAGATCGAGGTCCGCGCGCCGGATCTGGTCCTGGGGATCGCGGACCAGTGCCGGTAGGTGTGGCATCGCGGTCATCGCGCCGCGCTCGTTGTACGGGTAGCGGTTGGTGTGGGTCGATGGGTCGTCCGGGTCGTCGCCGGGTGCGCTCGTGCTCACCAGCTGGTTGTTGCTGGGTTCGTGCGCGTAGCCGCGGCGCCACGCCACCATCCCGCCCAGGCCCTGCTGGTGCTTCATCTCGAGCAGGTTCCCGACGCCGTCGTACCGGTACGACTGGGTGTACTGCCGCAACGCCGGGTCGGCCGGATCCGAGATCGCCCCCGTGGCACCGGCGTACTCCGCGTAGAACGCCGTGGTCTGCCGCTGGTCCACCTTCTCGCGACCGGTGGCGCGGGTCAGCCGGTACAACGCATCGTAGGTGAACGTCCGGGTCGGCGTGACCTGTGAATTGGCGAAGAACTCGGTCTGCTGGGCGTCGTCTCGGATCTCGACGATGTTGCCGACGGCGTCGAGCGTGTACTGGAGGTCCTGCAACGCGGTGCTGCCGCGAAGCGTGTGCAGGCGGGTTAGCCAGAACCGGAACGGATCGTAGGTGTAGGTGGTGGCGGTCCCGTTGCCGTGGGTGACGGCCAGGCGCTGGCCACGCGCGTCGTACGCGATGTGGTCCACGAACGAGGTTGCGGCGGCCCCCCGAACGGCGACTGCTACCGTGACGAGCCGTCCGCCTTCGTCGTAGGTGCGCGTCGTGTTCGAGCCGTCGGGGCTGACCTCGGACGTGACGCGGTCCAGCGCGTCGTAGCCCGTGGTGACTGTGAACCGCTCGGGGTCGAGCGCTGGGTCCGCGTCCCAGTCGGCGTCCAGGGTGATGTCAGCCATCACCTGACGGGTCTGGGCGACGGTGCGCCCGCGGAAGTCGTACCCGAGGGTCACCCGGCCAGCGGGATCGTCGACCTGCACCGGGCGGCCCTTCCCGAACGGCGGAGGCTCCGGGAGCGCGTCTCCGTACACCGTGCGGGTCGAGCGACGCTCGCCGGCGCCCTCGTCGACCCAGGTCCCGACCGGACGCCGCAGCGCATCGTAGGCGGTGCGAAGCGACAGGTTCCCGCTGCGCCAGACGCGGAGCGGCTGACCCGCCACGTCGACCAGGATTCGCGTCTCGCCCTGCCCGCTCACGCCGTCGTACCCCTCGTCGGCGGCGCCGGTGAACAGCGGGCGACCGAGCAGGTCGAACGTCTGAACCTGGGTCGCGTTGCCGCGTGCGTCGGTGACTTGGCGTACGTTGCCCTGCACGTCCAGCGTGAGGTGGGTGACATGCTCGGCGACGCCGTCCGGGGTCTCGGTGGAACCGAACACCCGACCCTGCGCGTCGAGGTGGGTCGTGGCCGGCGTGTCGTGGAACGGGCTCGTCGGGTCCAGGTCGTGCTCGTCGTACGCCGAGACCTGCCACGGCGTGTACGTCCACCGTCGGACGTGCCCGTCCGGAAGCGTCACCTCCGTGTTCCGGCCCACCGGGTCGTACGTCAGGATCGGCGTCACCCCGGTCGC
>JBEBJW010000988.1:0-3436 GCA_040079715.1 Myxococcota bacterium
TCCGTGGGCCGCGCGAGCCGATTGCTGGAGTTGATGCAGGTGTTGCGCCGGTACCGGACCCCGGTCGCGGCGCACACCCTCGCGGCCGAGCTCGGCGTGTCGGTCCGGTCGGTGTACCGGGACGTGGCGGCGCTGCGGGACCAGGGCGCGACGATCGACGGCGAGGCCGGCGTCGGGTACCTGCTCCAGCCCGGGTTCGCGCTGCCCCCGCTGATGTTCGTCGACGAGGAGCTCGAGGCGCTGGTGCTCGGGCTGCGGCTGGTGGCGCAGCACGGTGACGAGGCGCTCGGGCACGCCGCGGCCGACGTGCTCGCCAAGGTCCGGGCGGTGCTGCCGCGCGACCTGCGGCGAACCGTGGACGAATCTGCGCTGTTCGCGGGCCCGCGGCGCGAGGGTCCACCGCTGACGGTGGCGCTCGCCGAGGTCCGCCAGTCGATCCGGGACGCTCGGAAGGTCCGCGTGACCTACGTCGACGAGGCGGGCCGATCGTCGGACCGCGTGATCTGGCCGCTCGGGCTCGCGTTCTTCGAGCGGGTGCGGCTGGTGGTCGCGTGGTGCGAGGCGCGGGCGGACTTCCGCACGTTCCGGGTCGACCGGTTCAGCCGGTGGGATCGGACGACCGACCGGTTCGATCGTCCGCGACGGGCGTTGCTGGCCGAGTGGCGGGCGCGGGAGTCGATCCCGGCGCCGATCGGGGGGTAGCGAGCAGCGGCGACATCCCAGCGACGGCGTGCAGCTGGAGCTGGTGCCGCGCGCGGCTCACCGCGACGTACAGCGCGTCCCGATCGGGATCGCCGTACGCGTCGGCGTCGGCCACCACCACCCGGTCGAACTCCTGGCCCCGGAGGTCTGCCGGGATGGCGCACACGACCCGGCGGCCCCGGAGGAGGTCCCGCAGGCGAGCGGCCTCCGCGCGGGTCGCCGCGACGACCGCGGTCGACGCGGCCCCCGCGTCCACGGCGTCGAGCACCGCCCGGTCCCGAGCGTCCCGGTCCGGCCAGACCCACCACCCGACGCGATCCGACGGCGGCGGGACGGCGTCGCCCCTCCGCAGCGCGTCCGACACCGCGGCGATCTCGGGGTGGCTCCGGTACCCGCGGGTCAGCGCGAACGGCTCGAACCGACGACCCAGCTCGCGGAGCGACGCCGGCCACCCGTCGAACCACGCGGTCGGGTCGAGGCGCTGGCGGTCGTCCCCGGCGACGGTCAGCGCGGCGCCGCCCAGGGCCGCCGTCCCCAGCAGGGCCAGCTCGAGCGGCGCGAGCTCCTGCGCCTCGTCGATCACCAGGTGGTCGATCTCGCGGACCGCCGGTCGCCCCCCGGTCGCGATCGCGCGGAGGGCGAACAGTACGGGCAGATCTTCGGCGGCGAGCGACTCGGCGTCGTGGAGGGGCGTGCCGTCGGTCAGGGGCACCCCGAACGACCGGATCAGGCGCCCGTCGTCGTCGCGATCCCGCGCCGCGTGCTGAATCGCCGCGTGGTCGCGCGTCGCGGCCGCCATCGCCGGATCGAGCGCACCGTCGGACGCGTCGACGATCGCGGCGAGCAGGCGGTCGTCGCCCCACAGCTCGAACAGGTGCCCGGCACGGACCGTGTCCCCGCGGACCACGACGTCGTCGAGCACCGCGCGGACCGCGGGGTGGCGCCTGAACGCGACGGAGGCGGCGGGCGTGTCCTGGCTCCGGCGGCGGGGGATCCGCGGGAACACCCGGTGCGCCTCCCGCGTGACCCACCGATCGAACGTGGTGACCTCCGCGCCGGCCCCGAGCCGGGCGCACAGCCGCTCGATCGGGGCCACCAGCCCGTCGACCGGGACGATGACCACGGCGTGGACGTCGGGGTCGGCGCGGCGGTGGGCGGCGAGGCGGCGGAGCGCGAGGGTGGTCTTGCCGGTCCCCGCGGCTCCGGTCAACCATGCGGCCCGGTCGATCGGCATCGCCAGGAACCGTTCGTGTTCGGGATCGGGCGCCAACGCGCGTTCGTGCGACGTCATCGGGGACTCCTCACCGAACCGGCGCGGGTCGCGTCGCGGTCGGGTACACTGAGGGTGTGATCTGCGGATAGTCGGCATACAAGCTATGCAACGACGTTCCGTTCGCAGGTGGTACCCCAATCCGCCCGGCGTTGCCCCTCCGCGCGCTACGGGGTGGGTGGAGGGGGCATGCGGGTGCTGGTGACCGGGTCGTCCGGGTTCCTCGGGGCGGCTCTGGTGCGGCGGCTGCTGCGGGACGGCCACCACGCCGTGGGGCTGGACCCGGTGGCGGGACCGGAGACGATCGCGGTCGGCTCGGCGTCGGACCGGTCGTTGGTCCGCGCGGTGCTGCGCGAGGAACAGATCGACGCGGTGGTCCACGCCGGCGCGCTGCACAAGCCGCAGGTCGCGACCCACGCCCAGGACCGGTTCGTCGACACCAACGTGCTCGGGACGTTGGTGCTGCTCGAGGAGGGGCGGGGCGCGGGCGTGGACCGGTTCGTGTTCACCTCCACCACCTCGCTGCTGATCGACCGGGGGATCCGCGCGGGAGCGGCCGGCGGGGCCACCGCCGCAGCGTGGCTCGACGAGGACCACGGCCCGCTCCGTCCGCGGAACATCTACGGCGTGACCAAGCTCGCCGCCGAGCACCTGTGCCGGCTCCACCACGAGCTGCACGGGCTGCCGCTGGTGATCCTGCGGACCGCGCGGTTCTTCCCGGAGGAGGACGACCGGGCGCACCGGATCCCGCAGTCGACCGTGAACACCAAGGTCAACGAGCTGCTGTTCCGAAGGATCACCCTCGACGACGTCGTGCGCAGCCACGTCCTCGCGTTGGAGCGCGCGCCGTCGCTCCGGTTCGACCTGTTCCTGATCACCGCCGACACGCCGTTTCGGCCCGAAGATGGTCCGGCGCTGATCCGGGACGCGCCCGGGGTGGTGGAGCGGTACCACCCGCGGTACCGGGCGCTGTTCGAGCGGGTGGGATGGACGATGTTCGACCGGATCGATCGCGTGTACAGCCCGATCCGCGCGGCGGAGCGCCTCGGGTTCCGCGCCTCCACCACGTTCGACACGGCGCTGGACTGGCTGGAGGCCGGGCGCGACCCGGCAGCGCTGTTCTAGACGGGCTACGGTGTCCGGATGGAGGACGTGCTCGATCGGGTCCGCAAGCTGCTGGCGCTCGCGACGTCTCCGAACGTCCACGAGGCGGCGCTGGCGGCGGCGCGCGCGCAGGCGCTGATCGAGCGGCACCGGCTCGAGGACTGGCTGGCGGCCGAGCAGGATTCCGCCGGAGACCCGGACCCGATCGTGCACGCCTGGCACGAGCCGCTCGCGGTCGCCCGGAAGATCCGCAGGTGGAAGGCTGCGCTGGCTTCGGTGTTGGCCGAGGTCAACGGGTGCGTCGCGTACACCGCCCGCCGCGGGACGGACGAGGCGATCGTGCTGGTGGGGCGGGGGCGG
>JBEBJW010000989.1:0-3435 GCA_040079715.1 Myxococcota bacterium
ATATTCCGGGCAGTCGAGGCTCCGATGACCGAGCGACCGAGGATCAAGGCCGACACGCACCACCTCGACGAGCTCATCGACCGCGCTCGGCGGGGCCGGGTTCGGATCCCGGCGTTCCAGCGCGGGATGAAGTGGCGGGCGGAAGACGTGCAGGTCCTGTTCGACAGCCTGTGGCGCGGGTTCCCGATCGGGACCTTGCTGCTGTGGAAGCGCTCGGCCCCCGCGGCGAACCTCCGGTACGGCCCGGTCGAGATCGCCGCTCCTGCCAGCGAGGACGCGTGGTGGGTGATCGACGGGCAGCAGCGCCTCACCAGCCTCCTCGCAGGGCTGTCTCACCCGCGCCCCGAGCAGCCGCCCGAGAAGGACGATCCGTTCGTGGTCTGGTTCGACCCGGATCGGAAGGGGGCCGACGGGAGACCGTCGTCGTCTCCGTTCTTTCGCCCCTCCCGGGCGCAACCCCCGGGAGACGGCGCGATCCCGGTCGCGGGCCTGCTCGAAGCCGCCCGCTTTCAGAGCTGGCTGTTCGACCGCGTCTCCCAGACCGGCCGCCGCGACCTGATCGAGCGGGGTACCGAGCTCGCGACCAGGCTCCGCGACTATCGAGTCCCGACGTACGAGATCGAGACCGAGGACGAGGACGTCGCCCGCGAGATCTTCCTGCGGATGAACCGATCGGGGCGGCGAATGGAGCTCGCCGAGGTGTTCGCCGCCATGGCCCCCGCGTCGACCAGCGCGGATGCCCGCCCGGAGCGGATTGCCGAGCGGCTGTCGAGCGGGTTCGGGGAGATCGACCCGAACGTGGTCGTCCGCGCCGCCCACCACTTGGAGCACGACGGGGGCAACGCCACCAGCCACGCCGGTACGACCGATCACGAGCCCCGAATGTTGCGGGCGGAGGCTGGCATGCGGCGCTCGCTGGCGTTCTTGAGCGACGCCGGGATCCGGCACGCCCGCCTGCTCCCCCAGACGCCGACCGTCCTCGTGACCCTGTGCCGGTTCTTCGACCGGTTCCCCGAACCGCACCCGCGGAGCCTGACCCTCCTCCGCCGGTGGTTGTGGCGGGGATTGTTCTCGCTCACACTGGACTCGGACGCGAAGACCTTCGGCGGTGCGGTCCGGGCGGTGGGGCGCGACGAGAACGGCTCGGTCCAGGCTCTTCTTCGCCAGGTCCCGCGGTCGGTGAAACCCACGGTCCCCGCGACGTTCGACGCCCGCGATGGGGCCAGCCGGCTGTGCATGCTCGTGCTGGCGCGACTCGATCCGTCTCCGCCTCCCGGCACCGAGGACGCCGTGGTGGACTGGCTGACCACCTACGGCGAGGGGGCCTTCACCCATTGGCCGGCAGGGTCTCGGTCGCCCGCTGCACGCTTCCTGACCCCCGGCGTCTCCCCTGCGCAGTGGCGTGACACCCTGCGCGGGTGGGCCGATGACGGGGATGACCAGGCGCTCCGGAGCCACCTGGTCGAGGCCGGCGATCTGGAGGACCCGGACAGCTTGGTCGAACATCGAGCGGGAAGGCTCGAGGAGGCGATGCGGGTGTCCGCGCTCGCCCTCACCGAGCCGAACCACGACGATCGGGGACCCCTGTTCGGCGACGTGCCATGACCCTCCTCGAGGTCTCGTTGGGACGGACCAGCGTCGGCTGGTTGGCGTTCCGCGACGGGCGAAGCACGTTCGGGTTCGACGGTGGCTACCTCGAGATGCCCGGACGGCCGATCCTCGGTCAGTGGTTCGAAGACCGGCTCGACCGCCGGACGCGTGAGTTCCGATGGGCTGTGCCGCCGTGGTTCGAGAACCTCCTCCCGGAGCGGGGTGGACGCGTCCGGAGGCGACTGACGCGTGAGATCGGCTGCGCGGAGGAGGACGACCCGGCCATCCTGTGCGCGCTCGGAGCGGACCTCCCGGGGGCCGTTCGGGTCATCCAGGGTACCTGGGAACCGAGCCCCGCTGCCGGAAGTGTGGTCGCCGAAGCGGTGCCTGTGCTGTCGCCGGGGCTCCGCGCGTCGCTCGGTGGCATGCAACTGAAGTTCTCGCTGTCTGGCTCGCCCGATCGCTTGACCCTGCCCGTTCACGATCACGAGGATGGGCAATGGATCTTGAAGGTCGCGGACGAGGCGACGTTCCCGGAGCTGGCCCAGAACGAGGCTGCGCTCTCCCGATGGGTGCGAGCGGCAGGGTTCGACGTACCCGAAGTCCACGTCGTTCCGCGTGACGGATTCCCGGACCTCGGCGCGTTGGGCCCGACGGTCCGCTGGGGGTTCCTGATCCGCCGCTACGACCGGACAGCCTCGGGGCGCGTGCACCAGGAGGACTTCCTGCAGGTCCTCGGTCGCCCAGCGAGCGCGAAGTACGACGCGACGCACGCGCTCGGACTCGGTCAGCTCGTCCGCCAGATTCTGGGACCCAGCGGGGTGAGGGAGTACCTCCGACGAACGGTGGTGGTCGTCGCCACCGGAAACGGTGACGCGCATCTCAAGAACTGGTCGCTGCTCTACCCGAACGGGATCCAGCCCACGTTCACGCCGCTCTACGATCAGGTCGCCACGATCGCGTACCCCGACCTGGGCCGCAGCCTCGCGCTGAGGCTCGGCAACGCGCGCGACTTCGGGGAGGTGAGCTCCGAGGTCTTTCGATTCGCGGCGACCAAGCTTGGGTTCGACGACGTGGATCAGGTGGTCGACGAGGTACTGACGGCCCTCGCCTCGTCGTTCGATCCGGAGGCGCACGGCGTCCCGCCCGCGGTCCTCGGCGCGTTGCGGGACCACTGGCGACGGGTCCCCCTGCTGGCGGGTCGGACGCTCCTGCGGTGAGCCCATCGCTCGCGTGGCGCTCGCCACCGGGCCTGCGGCTGCAGCCGCCCGTGGTCGCTGCACCGCGCCGACTGCGCCAGGCGGACCGGAGGGCGCGAGCGCAGCGAGCGGTCCGAGCGCCCGCGAGGACGGAGGGAGCCTGCGACCGACCCCGCAGGGAGGCCGACGGCGCGCAGCGCCGGGGCGCCCGACCGACCCCCCGCGTCACCGGTGGTAGAACGGCGCGATGGCGAGGACGGTGAGGGTCGAGCCGTGGCGGCGGGTCCGGGCCGAGCTGCGGTACCTGGCGTGGGCCGTGCAGGTGCTGGCGCGCCCGCTGATCGCGATGATCGTGTTCGTGGTGCTGGGTGCGGTGGTCGAGCACCGGTGGGGGTACGCGGCGGGCGAGCCGCAGCCCACCTGGTCGTACGCGTTCTTCGTGTCGTACTGCCTGCTGTTCCTCGAGCACATCGAGAGCACGCCGGAGCACCCGCTCGCGCAGCTGGTGCACTACGGACTGCCGCTGGTGGGCGTGATCCTCGTGTCGGAGGGGCTGCTCCGCCTCGGGGTGAACCTGCTGAACCGCGACGCGAACGCGCGCATCTGGGTGGGGATGATGGCTGGGACGGCGCGGGGGCACGTGATC
>JBEBJW010000990.1:0-3435 GCA_040079715.1 Myxococcota bacterium
TCTCCTTGTTCGTCCGCCCGAGGGCGACCTGGCGCAGCACCTGGACCTCGCGCGGGGTCAGCCCGGCGACCGGGCCGGCCAGCGACTCGCCCCGAGGCTCGCCCGCCGCGGCGAGGAGCGTGGCGACGTCGTCCTCGACGGGTCCGACGACGGACCGGGGTGGGACCCCCACCGGATCGGCGCGGCGCTTCGCCGAGCGGTCGACGCCGACGACCCCGAGTCGCTGTGGGACCACCTGATCGAGGGCCCGGCGGTCGGCGGGTCGCCCGAGGCCACCCGGCGGGCGGCGCTGGCGTACGGCTGGTCGCTCCGGGCAGACGCCGGGCACACCGCGCGGGGCTCGGATCTCGCGCGCGAGGCGTACATGCGGACCCGGCTCGCCGCCGCCCGGGCCGACGGTGCCGCGCGGGTGGTGGCGGTGGTCGGCGCGTTCCACGCGGCGGCGCTGGTGGCGGACCCGGCGCTCGACCCGCTCCCGCGGCGGGCAGACCTCGGGCGCGCCGGCACTGGTTCGGTCGTCACCGGGTCCGTCGTCACCTCGCTGATGCCGTACGCGTTCGACCAGCTCGACTCGCGCTCGGGGTACCCGGCCGGGATCCGCGATCCGGGCTGGCACCAGCGGGTGTTCACCGCGCTGACCACCGGCGGCGACCCGGTCGCGGTCGCGGCGACGGTGCTGGTCGAGCTGTGCCGGTCGATCCGGGACGAGCGGCACGTCGCCGGGACCCCGGACGCGGCCGAGGCGCTCCGGCTCGCCCTCGCCCTGGCGGAGCTCCGGGATCTCCCCGCCCCGGGCCGCCGGGAGCTGCTCGAGGCGGTGTCCGCCGCGCTGGGCCACGGGGAGCTGCTCGGCCGCGGGCGGGTGGTGGCGCGGGCCCTCGATCGGGTGCTCGTGGGGCGGATCCGCGGCGCGCTCGCGCCAGGGACCCCGCGGTCCGGGCTCGGTCCCCACGTCGAGGCGCTGCTGGCCGAGCTCCGGCTGCCCGGGCCTGCGGGGTCCCCAGGGTCGACCGCGGGCTCGACCCGTGCGACGCGGACCCGCGCCCCGCGGATGGATCCCGGCCGGCTCGATCCGCTCCGGTCCGAGCTCGATCGGCGTCGGCACGTCACGCTCCACCGCCTGTGCGCGGCCGGGGTGTCGTACGCCGAGCTCGGCGGGGGCGACGATCCACAGGCCGAGGCCCTGACCGTCGTGTGGGAGGCGGCGTGGACCGCCGCGACCGACGCCACGCTCGCGGTGGCCGGGCTGCGCGGAGTGACGCTCGAGCAGGCCGCCGCCGGCGCGCTCCGGGCGAAGGTCGCGTCGCTCGAGGCCGACGATCGGCTGGTCGCCGGGATGTGGGTCGACATCACCACCGCGGCGGCCGAGTGCGGCTTGGTGGAGCTCGTCGGCGGGTACCTCGACCGGACGCGTTCGGCGCTCGCCGGCGCGGGCGCGCTGGCCGAGCTGGTCCGCGGGATCGCGCTGGTCGAGCGGCTCGCCCACGGGCACGTCCCGGGCTGCCCGGCCGCGTCGGTGCCGGGCGGGGCCGAGGTCCGCGAGGAGCTGCTGGCGGCCGCGGTCCGGTCGGTCGACGGGCTGGCCGGCAGCGACGATCTGGCCGACGTCCGCGCGCTGGTCGCGCTGGTCCGCGTGTTCGAGCTCGGCGGCGAGCGCCTCGACGACGGCGCGGGTGACGGGGCGCTGGGCGATGGCGGGCTCGGCGACGGCGGGCTCGGCCACGGGCGGCTCGGGTGGGCGGTGGACCGGCTGGCGGCCGACGGGTCGCCGCGGATCCAGGGCGGCGCCGCCGGGGCGCGGGTGCTGCTCGGGACCGGGACCGCGGAGGCGCTCGGGGCGGCGATCGGGAGCTGGATCGACGGCTGCACCGACGCCGGCGGGCGGACGACCCTCGCGCACCGGCTCCAGGGGCTGCTCACCGCCGTCGGGCCGCAGCTCGAGGGCCACCCCGCGCTGCTCGGTCCGCTGCTCGACCGGGTGGCGACCCTCGACGACCCGTCGTTCCTGGCGCGGCTCCCGGCCCTGCGCGACGGGTTCGACGCGCTGTCGCCGGCGGCGCGCGACCGGCTGCTCCAGGTGGTGTCCGATCAGCTCGGCGACGGGGTCGGTCCGGTCTCGGCCGAGCTGCCGGTCGACCCGCGGCTGCTCGCGGTGTTCGCCGAGGCTGACGCCGCCGGGTGGGCCGCGGTCGACGGGCTCGGGCTCGGCGACGAGGCGGTCGGGGCCGAGATCCCAGTCGCCGCTGGGCGCGCGGATCCCGTCGGGGCGGCGGGCCCGAACGCGAGCCGCGGACCGGTCGGCGGCTCGATCGGGGCGCGCGACCGGTGGCGGCTGATGCTCGGGCGCCAGCGCGCCGCCCTCGACCCGGGATCCGCCCGGTACGCGCGGGCCCTCGACGAGCTGTACGGACCCGGCCGCGGCGAGGGCTCGCGGTCGGACGTGGGCGGGCGCGGCGGCGGCGACGGTGCGCCGTTCCCGACGGTCCGGGCGTGGGGCGAGGAGCTCGGGGAGCTGTTCGGCGGCGAGGTCCGCCAGGAGGTGCTCGGGCGGGCGGCCGAGCGCGGCGACCCGAACGCGCTGCTGGCCCTCGATCCCGACCACCTCGACGAGGTCCGCCCGTCGGTCGAGCTGCTCGAGCAGATCCTGGCGCTGAAGGGCGGGCTCGCCGAGGCCCGGCTCGACACGTTGCGGCGGTTGGTCGATCACGTCGTGCGGGCGCTGGTCCAGGAGCTGGCGGTCCGGGTCCGACCGGCGCTGACCGGGCTGACCGTCCCGCGCCCGACCCGGCGGAAGACCGACCGGCTCGATCTGCGGCGGACGATCGCCGGGAGCTTGCACACCGCGCGCCGACGGGACCCCGCGGAGGGCGCGGAGGGCACGGACGGCGGCGGGTGGACCCTGGCCCCGGATCGGCTGGTGTTCCGGACCCGCGGCCGGCGGGCCGTCGACTGGTCGATCGTGCTGGTGGTCGACACCTCCGGCTCGATGGACGCGAACGTGATCCACGCCGCGATGATGGCGGCGATCCTGTCGGGGATGCCGTCGGTGTCGGTGTCGTTCGTCACGTTCTCGACCGCGGTGGTCGACCTGTCGGACCGGGCGCACGACCCGCTCGCGCTGCTGCTCGAGGTCCGGGTCGGCGGCGGCACCGACATCGGCGGCGCGATCCGGTACGCCCGGACCCGGATCACCGCCCCGGCCCGGACGATCCTGGTGGTGGTGTCGGACTTCGAGGAGGGCCCGCCGGTCGGGCGGCTGCTGGCCGAGGTCCGGGCGGTGGTCGAGTCGGGCGTCCGGACGCTCGGGCTGGCGGCGCTCGACGATCACGCGCGTCCGAACTACAATGTCGCGGTGGCAGAGCAGCTCGCCGCCGCGGGGATGCGGGTCGCCGCGCTGAGCCCGCTGGCGCTCGCCCGGTGGATCGGGGAGCAGAT
>JBEBJW010000991.1:0-3433 GCA_040079715.1 Myxococcota bacterium
GCGGAGGGTCGCCCGGAGGGCGGCGGTCCGAAGGCGAGCCATCGGCATCTAGCAGGCCGGGAACCTCGCGAAGCGAGCTTTCCCGAGGCCTGCTAGGCCGGATCGCCGTCCGAGGTGACCGGCGGCTCGGCGTCGATGGCCGACAGGTCGAGGTCGCCGGTCCGGACCGCGGTGTAGTCGGTCTCGAGGCGGATCTTCGCCCCGAGCTCCACCCCGCCGATCGTGCACCCACCGGCCCACTCGTAGATCAGCACCCCGTCCGTCACGCCGTCGTTCTCGGGGGTGAACGTTCCCTTCACCGTCCCGACCCCGATCGCGGCGCAGTCGCCGTACCCGTCGAGGTCGAGCCCGGACAGCATCGAGAACCTGCCGTCGTTGCCGAGGCGGCCGCCCATCCGCTGGCCGAGCTCCCCGCGGTCCGGGTCGAGATCGACGAAGTTCAGCAGCCGGTTCGACGTGCCCCACGGCTGGTCGACGCCGACGGTCCGCCACGACGACTCGCCCGGGCACTCGACGCCCTCGTCCGAGCACAGCTGGCTGACCTCGAACCCGTGGCCGTTCCAGTCGAAGTCGGCGTCCTCCCCGGACACCACCTCGGCGACCAGGTGATCGTCGAGGTACACCCGCAGGTTGTCGACGTAGGCCACCTCGTAGTTCCCGCTCACGTCCCGCGGGACCGCCAGCTCGCCGCACCCGAGCCCGACCAGCGCCAGCACCGCCCACGACCGCGACATCGCGCCTCCACGACCGTTCGACCCGCGACCGGGCCGGAGGCGAAAACCAGCCCCGAGCGGTCGAGCGGGGAAACCGATCGTGCGCGCGTCGGTTACGTCGGGTCGCGGAGGATCCCGTTGCCCCACCCGTACGCGCCCCCGGTCGACACCCTCACCGCGATGCTCCGGTGGCGCGCCGATCACCAGCCGGACCGCGTCGGGTACACGTTCCTCGCCGACGGGGAGGTCGACGCGCGCGACCGGCGGTACGCGGACCTCGACCGGCGGGCCCGCGCCGTCGCCGCCTGGCTCCAGGCGAACGGCTCCCGCGGCGACCGCGCGCTGATGATGTTCGAGGAGGGGCTCGAGTACCTCGACGCGCTGTTCGGCTGCATGTACGCCGACGTGCTCGCGGTCCCGGTCCACCCGCCGGACCCGCGGCGCCTGAGCCGGACCCTCCCGCGCCTGCTGAACATCGCGAAGGACGCGGGCGTCACCACCGTCCTCACCACCCGGGACCTGCTCGACGCCGCGAAGAGCTCGTTCGCCGACGTGCCGGAGCTGGCGTCCGCCGCGTGGCTCGCGGTCGACGAGATCGACACGCGCCTCGGCACCGGCCCCGGCACCGCCGACCGGTGGGTCGATCCCGGCGTCGGACCGGACGACATCGCGTACCTCCAGTACACCTCCGGCTCGACCGCCCTGCCGAAGGGGGTGATGGTCAGCCACCGGAACCTGACCCACCAGCTCGCCGACTTCGACCAGGGGTACGATCACACGCCGGACTCGGTGATCGTGTCGTGGCTGCCGGCCACCCACGACCTCGGGCTCGTGTACGGCCGGTTCATGCCGCTGTTCATCGGGCTCCGGTGCGTGTTCACGAGCCCGGCCGTGTTCATGCAGAAGCCGACGCGGTGGATGCAGGCGATGGCCCGGTTCGGCGGGACGCACAGCCCGTCCCCGAACTTCGGGTTCGAGGTCGCGGCGCGGGCCGCGGCGAAGGACGACCTGTCGTCGCTCGATCTGTCGCGGGTCCAGGTGCTGCTCAACGGCGCCGAGCCGATCCGCCAGGAGTCCGAGGAGCGGTTCACCGAGGTGTACGCCGCGGCGAAGCTCCGGAAGTCCGCGGTGACCCACGCGATGGGGATGTCCGAGGCGACGGCGAAGATCATGACCGAGCCGCCCGGCCGGTACCCGCCGAAGTTCGTGTGGATCGACCCCGCGGCGTACGAGCGGAACGAGGTGGTGCTGGTCCCGCGCGGGACGCCGAACGCGCGGACCGTCGCGTCGAACGGGTTCACCTCGGGCGACACCCGGGTGGTGATCGCGGATCCGGAGACCCTCGCGGCGCTCCCGGAGGACCGGGTGGGCGAGATGTGGGTCGGCGGCGGGACCGTCGCCCAGGGGTACTGGAACAACCCCGAGGCGACCGCGCACACGTTCCGCGCGCGCACCGCCGACGGCCAGGGCCCGTTCCTCCGCACCGGTGACCTCGCGTTCGTCCACGAGCGCGAGATCTACCTGTGCGGCCGGCTGAAGGACGTGATCATCATCCGCGGGCAGAACCACCACCCGCAGGACCTCGAGTGGACCGTGTCGACCGCCCACCCGGCGATGCGCCCGAACTGCGCAGCGGCGTTCGGGGTGTCCGATCCGCGCGGCGAGCAGCTGGTGCTGGTCACCGAGGTCTACGAGGACAAGGTGGGGGACCCCGAGACCGTGTTCGGCGCGATCCGGGCCGGCCTGTCCGAGCACGGGCTCGCGGCGAAGGCGCTGGTGCTGCTGCCGACGCGGGCCCTGCCGAAGACGAGCTCGGGCAAGATCCAGCGGACGGCGGCCCGCCAGCAGTTCCTCGACGGCACGCTCCCCACCCTCCACCGGTGGGACGCCCCGGAGGTCACGGAGTCGGCCCCGACCGACGATCGCGGGGGGGCGCTGCTCGCGGCGGTCCGGGCGGCGAAGGGCCGGCGGCGGACCACGGTGCTGGCCGACCACCTGCGCGGGGTGGTCGCCGGGCTGCTCGGGCTCGACCCGGTCGACATCGACACCGACCGGCCGTTCGGCGAGCTCGGCCTCGACAGCGTGACCGCGGTCGAGATGGTCGAGGCGATCGGCAAGGCGCTCGGGCTGTCGCTCCAGGGCACGCTGCTGTTCGACCACCCGACGATCGACGCGCTGACCGCCCACCTGCTGACCCGGCTCGACGCGGCACCGGCGCCGTCCTCCGGGCGACCCGCCCAGGCGCGGGCCGACGTGGCGGCGATGACCGAGGACGAGGCGATGGCGGCGCTGCTGCGCGAGCTCGACGACACCTGACGGGACCACGGGGGGAGAGACGGTGGAAGCGATGAACAACGACGTGTGCCGGTCGTGCGGGGCGGCTGCGCCTCGCTCCGGGTCGGGTTCGCCGACTGGGAGACCACCCGATCCGGCGGGCCGGTGCCGTTCGAGCTGACCGAGCCGTGGGTGCCGAAGCACCGGCGGATGCGGGGGACGGCGGGGGCCTACCCGCGGTGCGCCGCGCTCGACGGGAAGGTCGGCGAGGCGACGAGCTGCACGATCTACGGCCGCCACCCGACGCCGTGCCGCGAGCTCGTCCCGTCGACCCCGGAGGCGCCGAACGCGTACTGCGACGAGGCGCGGATCGCCCACGGGCTGACGCCGTTGTCGCAGGGCCAGACCCGCGGCGGTCGATCCCGCCGGGCCCCCGAGCCGACGCC
>JBEBJW010000992.1:0-3426 GCA_040079715.1 Myxococcota bacterium
CCGCCCGACGGGTTCGAGCCGCCGTCCGGGCCCGGTGGACCGTCCCGCACGTTCGACCCGGCCGAGCTGTCGACCCCGTGCGGGTACGTCCTCGGCGGCCCCGGCGACGCCGAGCACCACAACCTGTCGGTCGTCCACGACGGGTACCTCGTCCACCCGTGGGCCCCCGAGTGGGGCGGCGGCGGGATCTCGTTCCTGGCGTTCGACGACCCGTGCGCGCCGGTCGTCGTCGGCCAGGGGTGGTCCGACCGGATGCGCGAGACCCACACCCTCGCGTTCGGGTCGGCCGGCGATCGGGAGTACCTCGCGGTCGACGCCCTGGACCCGGACGAGCCAGCGGTGGGCGGCGTCGGGATCTGGGACGTGACCGATCGGACCGCGCCCACCTGGGTCGCCGAGGTCGACACCCCGAACTTCTACTACCCGGACAGCTACCTCCGGGTGACGTTCTCGTCGTTCTGGCAAGGCAACACCCTGTACGTGTCGGCCGCGTTCAACGGGATCCACGTGATCGACGTGTCCGATCCGACGAACCCGGTCCTGGTCAACACCGTGACGTTCTCCCCGCCGCACCTGGTCGGCGCGTTCACCGTGATCGGCGACCTCGGGATCGCGACGTCCGCCGGCACCTCGCACGTGGTCCTGCTCGACACGTCGGACCCGTGGAACCCGGTGGCGCTCCCGGGCGGCCAGTTCGACACGCAGTCGTTCGCGGCGGACGCGGCCGGAGACGCCGAGCTGTACTACTTCGCGTCGATCGGCGGGCGGTACGGCCTGTTCGCCCGCAAGGACCGCGGCGGCGGGCCGATCGTGTACGATCTCGCGGATCCGTCACACCCGACGTTCGTGAGCGAGGTGTTCACCGAGGGCGGCGACGGCGGGTACGTGTACCGCCAGGGCACGCACCTGTTCCAGGGCGACAGCAACTTCGGCTCGGTGTACGACTTCACCGATCCCGCTGCTCCGGTCGAGCTCGTCCGGGTCGACGTCCAGGGCGACCTCGACACGATCAGCCCGATCGGCAACGTGATGATCGTGTCGGTCGACGAGGACGCGGTCCCGGGGCAGGCCTCGTCGGTGATCCCGTGGCAGGAGGCGCCGGACACGGATCCCCCGGCGGTCGAGTGGTTCCGCCCGGCCGACGACGCGCGGGTCGTGCCGGTCACCGCCCGGATCGGGGCGTCGTTCGACGAGTGGATCGAGTCGGCGAGCGTGTTCGAGGGGTCGTTCCGGGTCACCGACGCAGACGGATGGCCGATCGCCGGGACGTTCGACGTCCAGGAGAACATCGTGAACTTCACCCCGACCGAGCCCCTGCCGTCCGACGCCGCGGTGCGCGTCACCGTGCCGGCCGGCGGGATCACCGACCTGTCCGGCAACCCCACCGCGGCGGAGGCGTCGTGGACGTTCACCACCTCGCCCTGATCGCGGTGTTCGCCGCGTGCAACCACGGGCCCGACGGGTCCCCCACCGGGTCCACCGGGAGCGACCCGGGCCCCGAGCCGGACGCGATCGCCGCCGGTCCGGTCCGCGCGCACGTCGGCGAGCCCGCGGTCCTCGACGGGTCGGCCTCGACCGGGACCGCGTTCCGGTGGACGACCTCGACCGGCCAGGTCGTCGACGACGCGCGGGCCGAGGTCGTGTTCGACGCGCCCGGCCACTACAGCGCGGTGCTCGAGGCCCGCGACGCGCTCGGCCGGACCGACACCGACAGCGTGCCGGTCACGGTGACCTGGCCGCGGGCCGACACCGCGCCGGTCGCGGGGTCGTCGGTGGTGACGGACGGCGACCACCTGTACGTCGCGCTCACCGCGTTCGACCAGGTCGCGGACGTGGTCGGCGACGCGGTCGCCCGGTGGATCCCGACCTGCGACGGGCCTCGGTCGGTCGCGGTCGGCCACGGCGCGCTGTGGGTCGCGTGCGACGGCGACGACACCGTGGTCCGGCACGACCTCGGCGACGACGACGCCGTCCCCGTACCGCTCGGATGGGGGAGCCGCCCGTTCGCGGTGGTCGCCCGGCCGGACGACGTGCTGGTCACGCTCCAGGGCGCGGGGGCGGTCGCGGTGCTCGATCCGGACGGCGGGATCGACCGGGTGGTCCCCGCGCTGCCCGACGTCCGCGGGCTCGCCGCCTCGGCCGACCGGGTGGTGGTCACCCGGTACCGGAGCCCCGACGACGCCGGCGTCGCGCTCGTGTTCGACCGCGACCTGGCGGACCCCGTGACGGTGGCGATCCGGGTCGACCCCGGACCGGACAGCGACACCAACAGCCGCGGGGTCCCGAACCTGCTCCAGCGGCCGGTGATCCGCCCAGACGCCCGGGTGGTCGTGATCCCGGGGTCGAAGGCGAACCTCGAGCGCGGCCTGTACCGCGACGGCCTGCCGCTGACGTTCGAGACCACCGTCCGGGCCGATCTGCGGGCGCTGGCGCTGGATCCCGCGGAGGGCGCGGTCGGGGACGAGCTCGGGGCGGCCCTGTTCGACGATCGCGACCAGGCCCTCGCGGCGGCGTACAGCCCGGACGGCGACTGGCTGTTCGTCCTGCACACCGGGATGGAGACGGTCGACGTCCTCGACGCGTACACGCTCGAGCGGGCCGGAGCCGCCCAGGACGTGGGCGCGCTGCCGACCGGGCTCGCGGTGTCCGCTGACGGCGCCCGGCTGTGGGTCGTCGGCGGGGGCTCGCGGACGCTGAAGGCGTACGATCTCGCGTCGATCGCGATCCCGGCGCCGGTCGCGACGATCGACCTCGTGCCGCCGGGCGGCGAGGTGGTGGACCCGCAGGTATTGGCCGGCGAGCTCCTGTTCGGACGGTCGATCGACCCGCGGATCTGCACCGCCGGGTACCTGTCGTGCGCGAGCTGCCACCCGGAGGGCGACCACGACGGGCGGACCTGGGACTTCACCGACCGCGGGGAGGGCCTGCGGAACACGATCTCGCTCGTCGGGCGGGCCGGAGCGGCGCCGATCCACTGGTCGGCGAACTTCGACGAGGTCCAGGACTTCGAGAACGACATCCGCGGGCCGATGGCCGGGACCGGGTTCCTGACCGACGACCAGTTCGCCGCGACGTCCGACACGCTCGGCGCGCCGAAGGCCGGGCTGTCCCCCGAGCTCGACGCGCTCGCCGCGTACGTCGTCGCCCTCGACGCCCCGCCGCGCGCGTTCGGCCGCGGCCCCGACGGCGCGCCGACCGCGGGATTCCTGGCCGGCGAGCAGGTGTTCCTCGACCCGGCGGTCGGGTGCGCGACCTGCCACCCCGCGCCGGTCTACTCCGACAACGGCAGCCACGACGTCGGCACCGGCGCCGCGCTCGCGGGCTTGCGCAGCTGCTGGAACGCCAGCTCGTAGGACGGCTTGTCGGTGTCCTTGGCGTAGGTGGACGTCAGGTGCGCGTCGAGGTCCTTCTCGCCATACGACTTGC
>JBEBJW010000993.1:0-3426 GCA_040079715.1 Myxococcota bacterium
ACCCCATCCACCCCATCCGAGTCCACCCCATCCGAGTCCAACCCAGCCGCGTCCAACCCAGCCGGGTTGCCGCACCCCCAGACCGGAGCGCTGCACCTGCCCGTACCGTCCGGGCAGCTGACGTTCGTGAACACGCCGTCCCCGATCTACCCGCCCGGCGCCTACGGCGACCCGTCGCTGCCGGAGGTGGTCCGGTGCACCGCGCGGCTGTGGTCGCGGGCCGACGGCACGGTCGAGACGGCGGAGGTGCTCGATTGTCCGCCGGTGTTCGTGCCCCTGTGGACCACGGCGCTCGAGCAGTACGTGTTCCACGCGGACGACCACCCCGGCGAGCCACTGGTGACCGAGGTCGTCACCGAGTTCACCCGTCCGGACGGCGTCCGGCATCCGGTGACCAAGCAGTACGTGCCGGTCGCGGTCGACGCGGTCGCCACCCGCGAGCGGCGTCCGAAGCTGCGCACCGCGCAGGCGGCGTCGTGCCGGGCGACGCTGTTCGTTCCGGAGGGCGGCGGGTACGTCGACGCGGTGGACGTCGACAAGGACTGCCCCGCGCTGAAGGCGGTGGCGAAGGCCGCGCTCGGGTGGCGGTTCGCGCCGTGGTCGTACGAAGGCGAGCCGAGCCGGTTCGCGGTCGTCGTGACGTTCGAGGTCGACGCCGAGGTTCCCGTCGCGCCGGACGCGCGGTAGGCTCGCGCCGATGGCCGACCCCGACGACGACGACGACGAGACCTCGCGGATCGCAGCCGCTGAGTGGCTGCCCCCGGTGGCGTCGCCGGACGAGCTCCCGCGGCGCGGGGTGCGCGACGGCGTGTTCTGCTGGGTCGAGGCCGGCTCCGACGTGGCGATCTGGCAGTTCACCGACGGCGCGTGGATCCGGATCGGCCGCCCGGGCCGGTGATGCCGACGTTCCTGCTGTCACCGGCGGACTGTCGCGGGAAGCGCGCCGCGATGCTGGTCCGCGACGAGGCCACGTTCCCGCTCGCGGTCGAGCTGCGGGCGGGGCGGGCGAGCCTCGGCGCGGTGTTCTCGTTCGTGTCGGGCCTGTACTTCCGGGGGAAGCTCGCCTACGCGCGCCGGTTCGGCGGGGTGATCCGGGTGATCGTCCCGGGGCGCGGGCTGCTCGACCCGGACCTGCGCCTCGCCACCGACCACGTCCACGCGTTCGGCGCGGTCGAGGTCGACCCGGACGATCCCGCGTACCGGAACCCGCTGATCCGCGACGCGCGGGACCTCGCCGCCGACCCGAGGGTGGACCGGATCGTGCTGCTCGGGAGCCTGGCGACGCCGAAGTACGTCGCGCCGCTGTCGGAGGTCCTCGGCGATCGGCTGTGGTACCCGACCGCCCTCGCCGGCCAGGGCGACATGAAGCGCGGCAAGCTGCTGCTCGACGCGGCCAGCACCGGGATCGAGCTGGGATATGCGCCGATCGGACCGGCGGGGTAGGGGAGGGGATGAACACGCCGGTCGAGTCGGGTGAGCGGGTGCTGCGCGACGGCGCGGCGAACCTCCAGCGCGGCATCGAGTCCGTCGGGGGGCGGCTGACGTTGACCACCGCCCGGCTGGTGTTCGAGTCGCACGCCCTCAACGTCCAGACCGGCACCACGGTGATCCCGCTGTCCGAGATCGCGCGGATCGAGCCGTGCTGGACGAAGTTCCTCGGCCTGATCCCGCTCGCGCCGAACGGCCTCGCGGTGACCACCGCGGCCGGGGTCGAGCACCGGTTCGTCCTGTTCGGCCGGGCGGCGTGGTTGACCGCGATCGTCAAGGCGAAGGACGGCGCGGTCGACACCGGCGGCGGGCCCGCGTCCACCGAGGCCTGACCGGACGCGCCGCGAAACCAGCCCGGCGGTCGAGCGGGGAGACCAGCCCCGAGCGGTCGAGCGGGGAGACCAGCCGGTCGAGCGGGGGACCAGCCCCGAGCGGTCGAGCGGGGAACCAGCCCCGAGCGGTCGAGCGGGGAGACCAGCCCCGAGCGGTCGAGCGGGGAAAACCGGAGGCGGGTCGGCGTTCGGCGGGGTACCTGCGTGACCCGAGGAGGTGCCGGTGGCGACCTGGTGGATTCGGTTCGGAGCGGTGACCCTCGCGCTCGCGGCGTGCAACGGCGGCGGGGACGATCCGTCGGACGAGTCCGACGCCGACGCCGACGCCGACGCGGACGCCGACAGCGACGCGGATCCGGTCGCGGTCGACCTCGACGGGGTGGTGGCCGGGTCGCACGACGGCGTGCCGGTCGAGCTCGAGCGGACGAACCACGTGTCGGTCGAGGTGTCCGCCCTCGGCGGCGCGAAGCTCCACTTCTTCGTCGACAGCGGCGCCAGCACCACCGTGTTGACCGAGCAGACCGCGGCGGCCCTCGGGATCTCCGGCCCGCTCGGCACCCCGGTCCAGGCCAACGGGCTGACCGTCGGCGGCTACCCGATCGCGCCGACCACCACGGTGATCCTCGACCTCGACGCGACCAACGCCGGCCTGTCGGCGAGCGGTGAGCAGCCGATCGACGGGATCCTCGGCGCGCCGTTCCTCAACGCCCACGCGGCGGTCCTGTCGTACCCCGACGCCACGCTGTACCTGTCGGACGACGCCCCGCGCGACCTCGGCGACACGATCGCCGACGCCCTCGACGCCGGCGGGTACGACACGATCGACGCCTCGGTCAACCTGGTCCAGTTCGTGGCGGTCGACGGCGCGCTCGACGGCGCCCCGGTGTCCGGGATCGTCGACACCGGCGCCGGCGGCAGCCTGGTCGAGCTCGCCGCCGCGACCCGGCTCGGCCTGACCCTCGAGCCCGCCCCGATCGGCGCCGCGACGATCGGCGGGGCGGTCGACACCTACCAGACGACGGTCGGGGAGTTCGTGATCGGCGCCGACCACACCCTGACCGACCGGTCGTTGCTGGTGGTCGATCTCGGCGGGATCAACAGCCAGCTCGGCGGCGTCGGGCTGCCGCCGATCGAGATCCTGGTCGGCGGCGACGTCCTGATCGAGCAGGACGCGGTCCTCGACTACAACGGCGAGCGGCTGTTCCTCCGCCCGGAGTGACCGCGATGGGCGGTGACGGGCCGGTCCGCGAGGCCCTGCGGGCGTTTCGGGCGGACGACAGCGCAGCGAACGACGCGATCCGGGCGATCGTCGCGCACCCGACGTGGTGGGTGCCGGTCGCCGCCGCCGACCAGCCGCTGTTGTGGACCCTCGGGGACGTCGACTGCGTGGGGGCGCTGCTCGCGCCGGAGCTGCCCGTAACCCCGACCGAGCCGTGTCCGTTCGGAGAGCACCGCGCCCTGGGGAGTGCGCCCCCGTCGGTCGCGCCGTAGCGCTCGGACCCTACCAGTCCTGCCGGCTGGTGGAGGACCGTCCGACCGCAGTAGACTGGGGCGATGGTGCCTTCTGCCGCGCCCGCCTCCTGGCTCGCGCTCGGCGAGGTGGACC
>JBEBJW010000994.1:0-3425 GCA_040079715.1 Myxococcota bacterium
CTCGAGCCGGCCCTTCCGCGGGAGCTTCAGCGCCCGCGCCGGACGCTCTGCGGTCCACCGGACCACGTCGACCAGCGAACACCGTCCGGCCAACGCGGCGTCGAGCAGCAGCGGAAGCGTCCACTGGGCCGTCGGCATCCCGACCGCGGTCTGCGGGTACGGCCGGTCCTTCCACTCCGGGCGGACCGGCCAGTGTCCGGTGCAAACCCCGTCGAGGACGCCGGTGGTCAGCCCCTCCCACAGGGCCTCCCGGTGGCGCGGCCCGCGGACCGGCGGCGACGCGACGACCCGGGTGCCGAGCGCGGCGTACGCCGAGTCGTCCAGGAACAGGTGGGTCGGCTGGACCGCCGCGAACGCGCACGGCGGGCGGCCGCGCGCGAGCTCGACCTCCTCCGCCGTCGACACGTGGGCGAGGATCACCGGTCGCCCGTGCTTCTGGGCGAGATCCAGCGCGTGCCGGGTCGCCGCCACCGCGCTGTCGACGTCCTGGATCCGCTTGTGGTCCGCCGGATCGACCGTGTCCGGGTACAGGTGGGCCCGGGCAGCGAGCCGCGCGGGATCGACGTTGTCGATCACCAGGACCCGGTCCGCGGCGGCGAACAGCGCGTCGGCGTGGGGATCGTGCAGTATCGCGCCCGACACCCAGATCCCGCGGGCCCGATCGGCCGCCCGCAGCTCGTCGAGGTTGTCGGCGGTGGCGCGGATGTACAGGCCGCAGTGGACCCGCGACGCCTCGACCGCCCGCCCGAGCTCGAGCTTGAGCTCCGCGGCGGTCTCCGCCGGTCCGACGCCGCACAGGCTGGTGTACCCGCCGACCGCCGCGGTGGACGAGATCCCGGACAGGTCTTCCACCGACTCGAGGTGGGCGACGAGGTCGATCGCGCCGGGCAGCACGACCCGATCTCGGCCGTCGAGCTCGATCCCCACTGCGCGATCGACCCGTGGGGCGATCTCGGTGATGACCCCGTCCTCGACGACGATGTCTCCCGTGACGACCCGATCGGGCAGCACGAGGCGCGCCTGACGGACGGTGAGCGAACGGCTCATGCGACCCTGCTAACCAGCCGCGCGCCCGGGGCCGAGGTTCGGCGATGCGGACGGGCCGCGCGCCCGCGGATACGTCGTGGCGGGAGGGACGATGGGCGACCGATCGGGGTGGTGGATCGCGGCGGCGCTGTGGGTCGCGGGCTGAGCCGGCGACGACACGAAGACCACCGACACCGGGGTGACCGACGGCGACGCAGACACCGACGCCGACAGCGACGCCGACGCGGACAGCGACGCCGACACCGACAGCACCCCCGACGAGCGGGTGGCCACGATCCTCGCGCTGACCGCGGATCCGGCGTCCGGGGCCGAGACCTACGCGTTGGTGTGTCAGGCGTGCCACGCGGTGGACGGCACGGGCTCGTTCTCCGGGCCGTCGCTGGTGGACGAGCTGCCGGAGCTCGACGACGCCACCGTGGTGACCACGATCATCGACGGCAAGGGCAACATGGACGCGTACGGCGAGACGCTGACGAACCAGGAGATCGCGGACGTGGCGGCCTACGTCCGGACCTCGTTCGATCCGTAGCTTCTCGGGGGCCCGACCCCGCGCCTGCTACCGATCGTCGTCGCGGCTCGAGAACGCTCCGGCGCGGATCACGAAGTACAGCAGCTGCAGGATCGACGACACCGCCGCCGCCACGTAGGTCAGCGCCGCCGCCGTCAGCACCCGCCGCGCGCCGACCAGCTCCGGGCCGGTGACGAGCGAGCCCTTCTCGATCGCCGCCAGCGCCCGACGGCTCGCGTCGAGCTCGACCGGCAGCGTCACGAGCTGGAACACCACCAGCACCGAGAACAGCGCGATCCCGAGCCACAACACGCCGGTCCCGAGCGCCCACCCGGACGCCGCCAGCAAGAACCCGACCATCAACGTCGGCATCGCGAGGGTGTTCGTCACCGACAGCGCCGGGACCAGGGCCGACCGGAGCTGGAGCGGCAGGTACCCGTTGGCGTGCTGGATCGCGTGCCCGACCTCGTGCGCGGCGACGCCGGCCGCCGCGACGGTCCGCCCGAGGTACACGTCGCGCGACAGGCGGAGCGTGCGGGACCGCGGGTCGTAGTGGTCGGACAGGAACCCGTCCGCGGGCTCGATCGACACGTCGCGGATCCCGTTGACCCGCAGGATCGCGCCGGCGATGTCCGCGCCGGACATCCCGCGGGCGGTCGGCTCCTGCGCGTAACGACCGAACGTCGACTTGACCTTCCACTGGGCCCACAGCCCGAGCGCGAACGCCGGGGCCACGAGCACCAGGTAGAGTGGGTCGAACCCGAACCCGAGCATGGTGGTGGTTCCTCCCGCCACGAACGTGCGCGCGGACGGCGGATCGGCAAGGGGGTGGCGGCGTGGAGATCGACGGGGCGCTGGTCGCGTTCGGGCACACCGGGCTGCGGACCGGCCAGGCGGACGCGGTCCGGGCGGTGCTCGACGGGCGGGACGTCCAGGCTGTCTCTTATACGTCCAGGTCCTGCTGCCGACCGGGGGCGGAAAGTCGCTGTGCTACCAGCTCCCGGCCGCGATCCTGGCCGATCGGGGCGCTGGGCCGACGCTCGTCGTCAGCCCGCTGGTCGCGCTGATGGACGACCAGGTCCGGGCCTTGCGCGCGCGCGGGATCGCGGCGGCGGCGTTGCACCGCGAGACCCCGTACCGGGAGCGCGACCGGGTGCTCGCCACCCTCGGGGACCAGGTCCTGGTGTACGCGAGCCCGGAGCGGATCGCGAACCCCCGGTTCCGGCGGGCGCTCGCCGGCCGGGTCGCGCGGGTGGCGGTCGACGAGGCCCACTGCATCAGCGAGTGGGGCCACGACTTCCGCCCGGACTACCTCGGGCTCGGGGTGGTGACCGCCGCGCTCGGCGCGCCGACGATCGCGACCACCGCGACCGCGACGCCGCGGGTGATGGACGAGATCCGGGAGAGCCTGGGGCTGCGCGATCCGGTGGTGATCCGCGGCCGGTTCGCCCGGGACAACCTGGCCCTGTCGGTCGAGCACCTCGCCGGTGACCACGCCCGGACCGCTCGGGTGGTGGCGCTGCTCGACCAGCTCGGCCTCGGGCGGGATCCGGCGGCCGGCCGGGCGGTGATCTACGCGGCGACCCGCGCCCGGACGGTGGCGGTGGCGAAGGCGCTGACCGCGGCGGGGTTCGCGGCCGGGTACTACCACGCGGGCCGGACCGGCGGCGCCCGCGCGACCGCCTCGGCCCGGTTCGCCGACGGGCGGCAGCTCGTGATGGTCGCCACGACCGCGTTCGGGATGGGGATCGACCGCCCCGACGTGCGGCTGGTGGTCCACGTCCAGGCCCCGTCGACCCTCGAGGCGTTCGCCCAGCAGGCCGGTCGGGCCGGTCGGGACGGCGCCCCCGCCCGGTGCGTGGTCCTGTAC
>JBEBJW010000995.1:0-3425 GCA_040079715.1 Myxococcota bacterium
GTCCCGGGGCCGTCCGGGTTCGACTACGCGACCCGCTTGACGGTCAGCGGGTGGTTCCGCGGTGGGTTCGACGACGACTGGGACGCGATCGTGGCGAAGGGCGATCAGTCGTGGCGGCTGGCCCGGCACGACGGCGACGCGACCGCCTCCCTCGGGCTGACGTTCGCCGAGGGTGGCGGGATCGACCTCGTCGGCGCGCGCGCGGTCGACGACGGCGACTGGCACCAGGTGGTCGGCACCTACGACGGCGCCGTCGCCCGCCTGTACGTCGACGGGCGGCTCGACGCCGAGGTCGCCGAGACCCGCGCGATCGCGGTGAACGACGATCCGGTGTGGCTCGGCAACAACGCCGGCGACGACGATCGCGCGCCGGTGGGGGTGATCGACGAGCTCCGGCTGATGCCGGCGGCCCAGTCGGCGTCGTGGATCGGGGCCGACCACCGGTCGACGATCGACGCGTACGTCCGGTGGTGCTCGGCGTGGGACGGAGACCTCGACGGGGACGGTGCGTGCGACGACGGGGAGGACCGGTGCCCGGGGGCGGACGACTTCGACGACGCCGACGGCGACGGGTGGCCGGCGTGCCTCGACTGCGCCGACGCCGACGCGGCCGTGTACCCCCAGGCGACCGAGGTCCCGGGCAACGGGGTCGACGACGACTGCGCCGACGGCGACGCGGCGCCCGACCCGTCCGACCCTGGGACGCCCGACCCGACCGCGACCCGGCCCCTCGGGACGACCGGGCCGGGCGAACCGGTCGGGTGCACCTGCGCAGCTTCCCCGTCGGGCGGGCGGCCGGGGTCGGTCGCGTGGGTCGTGGGATCGCTGGCGGCAGGATGGCTCGCGCGGCGTCAGCGCTTCCAGAACTCCCACCACCGGCGCTTCGGCGGGGCGGCACCGGCGGACCCTGCACCGCCGCCGGTCGCGGGGTCCGGCGCGGTCCCCGGCCCAGGCGTGGGCCCAGGGCCAACCGGGGGGCCAACTGGGGGTATCGCGCGCGCGTAGACCGTCCGCGGGGGCTGGGTCCACCCGCCGGTCGCCGCCACCTCGCGCGCGGCGACGAGCATCGCGTCTCCCTTGTCCGGCTCGACCATCCGGACGAAGCTCGCGAACCCGACGAGGGACGCGTACACGTCCGCCGAGGGCCCGAACCGGCGCCCGTCGGGGCCGGACGTCCGCACCTGGTGCAGCACCGCGCGCCACCGGCGGACGAGCTCGCGCGGCACGCCGAGGCGGCGGTTGACCACCAGCCCGGTGACCTCCTGGCGGCCGCCCTTCCGCATGATCCGCGTCTTGTCGGGGTGGATCCGGAACCCTTCGTCGGTCACGATCGCCCGCACCGCGCCGATCAGGGTCTTCAGGGAGTCCGGGCTGCCGGAGAACGTCAGGTCGTCCGCGTACCGGGTGTAGGTGTACCCGAGCTTCCGGGCGAGGCCGGTCAGCCGCTGATCGAGCCGCACGCACACCAGGTTGGTGATCGCCGGCGAACACGGCGAGCCCTGGGGCAACACCCGCTCGGACCGGTGGACGAACCACCGCCGCCCGTCGATCTCGACCTCGTCGACCTCGGCCGCGGTGCACACCAGCGCGAACACGGTGGCGGCCTCCGGGGAATAGCCGAGCGACCGAAACAAGCCGCGGACGCGCACCCACCCGAGCGTCGGGAAGAAGTCCTTCAGGTCGAAGTTGACCACGACGTCCTTGCCGACGTGGGCCGCGGCGTTGGTCACGATCGATCGGCCGGGGACGAACCCGTGGGCGGCGTCGTGGATCGGCACCGGCGCGAGCACGTGCTCGAGCACCCACCGCTGGGCGGCCTTCAGGCGGGGCATCGGGGCTGCGATCTCCCGCACCCCGCCGGTCTTCTTCGGGATCGTGAACCGACGCCAGTGGGTGGTCGCGCTCACCCGCCGGTGGAACGCCAGGAACCGGAGGGTGCCGACCGGGATCCCCATCGCGCGGGCGATCGCGGCGCCGTCTGCCAGCGCGGGCAACCCGAACCGGACCTCACCGTCTCGCTTGCCGAGTGTCGTGGACACCCCCTGGCCGAGGTACAGGATCTCGGTCCGCTTGCGGGCCGCCCACGCCGCGGCACGCCGAGCGCGTGCCTCCTCGCGCCGCCGCTTCGTCTCGAGCCTGCGCGCGCGGGCCTCGGCGAGCCGCCGCGCGTGCAGCTCGGCCTTGGCGTGGTCGAGGTCGGTGAGGCGCGAACCCTTCAGCGCGAGCTCCTGGAGCTTGCGCTCGAGCTCGCCGATCCGACGCAGATCGTCTGCCGGATCGCCCGGTGCGTCGGTGGACGCGGGCCAGAATCCGAGGCGGATCATCTCCTCGACGATCACCTCGTCCTTGCTGGAGGAGCGGATCCGGTCGTACAGCTCCTGCTTGGAGGTCGGGCGGGGGATCTCGGCCATCAGCAGGCGGACCCGCGTGGGGAGCGTCCGGGTTTGAGGCAGCGGTGGGGCGCGTCGTCTTCGACGGAACCCACGAGCGGACCCGTCCACTCGACGCGGCGTCCCACCCCTCCGGCGAACACCACGACCACGTGGCCTATCGCAGTTCGCTGCGAGGGGTGGGAACGCCGCACAGTGAAGACGGGGCCGGTGAAGCAGGGAAGCGCTGAGCGCATGGACGGCGATGACACCGTCCGGATTGCAAGGCGGACCCCCCCACCGCTGCCTCGTACACCCGGACCGGCTGGACGGTGAGGGCTCATCCCCACTCCTCCAGCAGTCCGATCAGGTCCTCGACTTCGAGGACGTAGAACTCCTGAACCTCCGGGTTTCGCTCGAGCACCGTGAACAGGGTCTGTGCCCGGGTCCCCACGTCCCCCTTGAACCGCAGGACCTGCGCCACCTGGGTCACGAACGTCGGGTGGTGGTCGTCGAGCTCGACCAGCCCCCGCTCGCGCAGCAGCGCCACGAATCGGTGGGCCTCGCCGAGCTTGGCGATCGACACGGGGGCGCGGACGTCGGACTCGTCGACGTCCCGGTCGCGGTCGTCATCGTCGTCGCCGTCGGCGTCCTCGCGATCGGTCGCGATCGGTCCCGGTCGACGCCGGGCCGGCGGACGGGCCGGCGCCCCCGCCCCCGGCGCGCGGGACCGGGCCCACGAGGCGTCGAGCAGCCGGTCGACCACCGAACCCCCGCGGGACGCGCTCCCGGACGACGCCTTCGCCGCTGGCGCCGTCGTACCGGCCGGACCAGCCGGTGCCTCGGTCCCGAGCCGGCGCTCGAACGCCAGTCGCAGGGCGAGCAGGTGCGGGCACGGGCCCTTCCGGAGCTTGTTCTGGAAGTGCCAGGGGCAGGTGCACTCGCCGGCCACCAGCCGCCGATCGCCGTCCAGGGTCACGAGATTGCTGAAGCGCACCGTTAATGCGTCGGCCTGGACGTCGGTGATTGTGAATTCGCCACCGCGGCGACGGGAGA